>JAITVU010000217.1 GCA_031285645.1 Oscillospiraceae bacterium
AAAGGCATTCGCGCCCGCTATCACAAGCGCCATGGGCTGGATGCGCAGGCCGAACGCGATTTCGCATTTTGTTGATTCGGTCAAAAAGTCGGGTGCCATGCGGATATCGGGCGTTTTAATCGTGAAGACCCGTCCCAAGACCTCAATGCCCAGATAAACAGCCGACGACAGTCTGCCATAAGAAACCGCGGTTTGATGCGCATCCGGGCCGCCGACCGTGACTAAAACGCGCACACCGTAAATAACCATGCGCCGCCTTATGTAATCAAGAGCCCATGTGGATGACTTAAGCAAAGTGTACAGGGTTTTAACCGTGTCCAATGTGGCTTTCAGCCCACCGGGTTCGGCTTCCTCCTCCTGTTTTTGCTTGTCATACTCTTTTTCCGTTTTCTTTTCAGCTTTTTTCACGGCCTTCTTCCCCGTCTTTTCCGGGAAAAACCGATACTTGATGAAGAGATAGCGCACATGGGCCTTCATCACGGCGCAGTCATAAAAAAAGCGCGCGTGTATCGGGATGAGAAGCATCACAAGGATCGCCGCCAAAATACAGCCTATTACAGACAGTGCCAGCATATTCAGTCCTCAAAAAAATCCATTTGTCCTTCAAGCTGTTCCTCAGCCTCGTCTTCCCCATCCGGAAGCTCCTGCGGCAACGTCGGAAGCTGCTCGAGGCCTTCCAATCCAAAACTGCGCAAAAAATTGGCAGTCGTCCGGTAAGCAATCGGCTTTCCGGGTATGTTCAGGCGGCCGGATTCCTCAATCAGGCCCTTCTCCGCGAGCGAGCGCACAATTGAGGAGCAGTCCACCCCGCGCACCTGCTCGACAAAAGCCCGCGTCACAGGCTGGTTGTACGCGATAACGGCCAAAACCTCCAAGGCCGCCTGGGAAAGGGGCGCGCTGCGTTTTAAGGTCAGCGCGGCGCGTATGACGTCCTCGTACTCGGGCAGTGTATACATCTGATATGCGCCGGAAAGAAACGCGATGTCGAACGGGCTGCGCTGTTCCAGGTAGCGGTCTCGTATGCGTTCAATGAGATTCTTGACCGTTTTTTCATCTATATCCAATATCTGGGCGATTTTTTCACCCTCGACAGGATCGCCGCTCGCAAAGAGAATCGCCTCAACTTTTCTTTCAGCGCTTTGCAGCATGGTGGTCTTTTCAGCTTCCATGAATGCGAATCTCATCCTCCATGACAGCGATTTTTTTAGATTTCACGAGCTCCAGGACCGCGAGGAATGTCGCCACCATCGCGCTGCGGCCCTGCGCGGGATCAAAAAGCCCGTCCATTGTTAAGCGTCCCCCTGTGCGCAAGCGGCGCAAGAGGAAAAAAATCCGGGACGTCACCGAGACCACCGGCTTTGAAACAATCGGATCAAAGCTCTCCCTTGGCGGCGGGAGACGCCGCGCGCCCTTGCCCTGCGCGTCGATGAGCGCCTCGTAAAGGATGGCGGCGGCGTGCGTCATCTGGTACGTCTTGTCCACCTCGATCTCGGCGGGGTCGCGCACAAACATGCTGCCCGCGACATTCCACTCCCCCAACCGCCGGGCCACCAGTTTACACAGCCCGTACTCGACGAGCTGGCCCGAGAGCTCCTCGCGCAGCTTTTCACTCTCTTCCTCGCGGCGCGGCAGAAGACTCACCGTCTTCATATAGACAAGCCTGCTGGCCATCTCGAGAAACTCACTGGCGACATCCATATCCTGCTCCTGCCAGGAGCGGATCATATCAAGATACTGCTCAAGAAGGGACGAGATGTCAATATCCATAATGTTGAGTTTGTGTTTAGAGATCAGGTGTAAAATCAGATCGAGCGGCGCGTCAAACTGCGCCACTTTAAAGGACAGTCTTTCCATTTTGCATCCCCGGTTTTATAGTCTATACGCGGCGCCCGGCCTGTCAGCCCAGCAGCATGTCGATCGGCCGTGTTATAAAAAGAAGCACATCCAGCATTTTACCCGATAGAAAAGTAATCGGCTTGCTTAAAAAGCCAAACCACAGCAGGATAAAAATCACGATCATAACGATGCGTTCATAACGGACAAAATAAGCGTAAATCCTGTCCGGCAAAAAGAGCCCCAGCACCTTGGAGCCGTCAAGCGGCGGGATCGGCAGCAGGTTAAAAACAGCCAGGGTAAGGTTAATGCGGACCATAAAGCCCAAAACCTGCAGCACAGCGTCCATTTGGACGCTGTTAATACCAATTGTAAAGAAAATAATTTTATATACGATTAGTAAAATAAACGCCATCAGAACATTGGCAAGTGGCCCCGCAACCGCCGTAATCGCCATATCCCGGCGCGGGTGCTTAAAGTTACGCGCGTCCACCATGACCGGCTTTGCCCAGCCAAATCCAAGAATTAAAAGCATCATGCTGCCGAAAATATCCAGGTGGGCAAAAGGATTGAGTGTGAGCCGTTTCTGGTTTTCCGGCGTGGGATCACCCAGTTTTACGGCCGTATAAGCGTGCGCGTATTCATGGACGGGCAGTGTAATCAGCAGAACCGCCGCGCGCGCAATCAATGTCCACAATGTTTATGCCCCCAAATTATCCGTCGATAATCATCGTCGTTGATATTGTGATATAATGAACGGGTATGAAATACCAATGGTTCTCAGCGGTTTCACCGCGCTTGTTTCCTGCGGAAAGGCGTCGATTCCAAGCCCGCGTCCATACGTCCATACGTATGTGTGAAAACAAACCGTCTGCGGTGCTAAGAATGCACAGCGGGACCGGGCGGTCTTAGCCCCCGGTTCATGAGTTCATAAGCGGATCATTACTAAAAACGTCGCTGAGCGTCATTCCGTACTGATCATATATTATAGCATAAACCGGGCCATAATAACAGCGGGATGATAAAATACACCCCAAATAAGAAAAAAATAATTCCTGTTCAGCCCTGTATGACAGGAAAAAGCTTGCATTGCAAGATAAAATCTGCTAAAATACGAGTGTTGACTTTTTGGATGGCTATGCCGTCCTGCCAAATAAAGGAGGTGCAGATTATGGCTAAATGCGATATCTGTGGAAAAGGCGTCGTGTTTGGGGCAAGGGTTTCTCACTCACATCGCAGAAGCAACAGAACCTGGAAACCCAATGTTAAACGTGTCAAGGCGGTTGTTAATGGCTCTCCACGCCACATCCACGCCTGCACCCGTTGCTTGCGTTCAGATCTTGTAACGCGTGCCGTTTAGTTAATGTAATAGGGGTACCAGCCTATGCAAAACGCCGGATTATATCCGGCGTTTTTGTCGTTTGTAATGTCCATGGACCTCTTTTAATAATGTATCGTCAGGCTTCCCATCTGGCCGTGACAGCAGCCGGATTATAGATTATGTAACGGTGTTCGCTCGAGGCGCGCGTTTTATTTTGGTTAGAAATATGACATATTTTTAAAAATTATGCTATAATAAGCTCATCCAACACATTTGAATAGGAGCTTTGTTTATGGTCGTCGATGAAGTCAGCATCCCTTCAAAAACAAATGAACAGTTCTTATTAAAACTCTTACATAATAAATCAATTTCCACCGAGCCGCTTTATTTGAATCACAGTCATGCGGAATTGGAGATTGTGATGTTTAAAAACGGCGAAGGGGTGTATCTGGTTAATAAAACCAAGGAATATGCCTTTAAGTCCGGTGATATTTTTATTTTCGGCAGCAATGAAGATCATATTGTCACTCAAATAAATCCCCGCACCGGCACGGAGAGTATATGCCTGCATTTTAACCCCCACTTTATATGGTCGCCGGAAAACGATTTGATTGATATTAAATATCTCCGGGTCTTTCTGAACCGGGGCAATAACTTTGAGCACATTTTAAAAGCGGAATTGCCGACCTCAAAAATCATTAAGAACGCTTTGCATGAAATAGAGAATGAGTTTGACCAAAAGCTGTTTGAATACGAACTTATGATAAAAGTAAAGCTGCTGACAGTATTGATTGAAATCAACCGCTATAGGGGCAACTCCCAAAATAAAGACGCGCTTGATTCAATCAGCAACCAGTATTTACAGCGCATCGAAAAAAGCATGCGCTATATTGATTACAACATCAACACAGCCATCACTCTGGATCATCTCGCCCAAATCGCCGCCATAAGCCGGTCGAATTATTCAAGACTGTTTAAAATGCTCAACGGCGTGTCGCCGTGGGATTATCTGACTACTAAAAGAATTGAACTGGCGCAGAAATACCTGTTGAATTCCAACATGCCCATCATAGAGATTGCGATTCATTGCGGGTTTAACAACAGCACCAATTTTAATCGCTCTTTCAAAAAGATTACGGGGAGCACCCCGTCCCAATTCAGAAAAATAGGACCCCGTTACCGGGGGGCGATCCACGAGCTCACAATGTGATTCAACATTTTGCGGTTAACACATCTCAGTCTTAAGCTGAAAAACCGCCTCTGTCTTATACAGAGGCGGTTTTGCTTTGGTTTCAAACTTTAAAATGTATTCATTTTATAGCTGTATAGGGTTAAAAATGCTACAAAATTTTTAAATACGCGGCAAACGCCGCGCACCGCGAAGCGGCCTATACCTGCTGCATACGTCATATCCACGCGAGGCGTGGCAGCGAGCAAAGCTCGCTGTGGTTTAAAACAATGGACATTTAAAACCGCAATGACTATATATCTCTTATCGGTGTTTAGTATTGGATCAACCCTTGACAGATCCGATCATAACACCTTTGACAAAATATTTTTGCAGGAACGGATATACGATCAGTATCGGCACGGAGGCAACGACCGTCACCGCCGCCCGGATTGACATAGGCGTGACAACGTTGGCGGACGCGGCCGACTCTCCATACATACTGGAATTGTCCCGGGCCGAACTCATCGCGGACGCAAGCGGCTTCATCATCTCATAT
>JAITVU010000106.1 GCA_031285645.1 Oscillospiraceae bacterium
GACGCGGTTATGGAGGGTTTCCTCCAGGGCGAGCAGCCTTTGGCTTTCATCCTGCGTCAGCATTGTGACGGGAATTTTTGTCCACGCTGAAACAACGGCGGCTATATCCTGTGCGGTGACATGTCCGCCCTGCTGCGTCTGCCATTTGGTTCGTTTCTCTTCCAGCTCCTGTGTGAGAGCGGCCTGACGATCCCGCAGCACGGCGGCCCTTTCGTAATCCTGCACCGCCGCGGCCTTGCTTTTTTCATCCCGCACAGCTTGGATTTCATCGTCCAAAGCGCGCAGATGAGGCGGCACGGTCATGCCGCGCGTACGCACGCGCGACGCCGCTTCGTCCATCAGGTCAATGGCTTTGTCGGGCAGGTAGCGGTCCTGAATATACCGGGCCGAGAGTGTGACGGCGGCGTCAATGGCCTCGTCCGTTATGGTGAGCTCGTGGAAGGATTCATAGCGTTCCCGGAGGCCCGTCAGGATTTTAACCGCGTCCTCGGGAGCGGGTTCCTCCACGCTCACAGGCTGGAATCGGCGTTCGAGCGCCGCGTCCTTTTCAATATAGCGGCGGTATTCCTGCAATGTCGTCGCGCCGATCACCTGCAGTTCGCCGCGGCCCCAAACCGGCTTCAGGATGTTGGCGGCATCCATGGCGCCGTCCGAACCGGCGCCCGCGCCGATGAGGGTATGGAGTTCATCCAGAAAGAGAATGACGTCTCCCGCCTCTTTAGCCTCGTCTATAAAAGCCTTGATGCGCTCCTCAAAGTCGCCGCGAAAACGTGTGCCGGACAACATGCCCGTTAAATCGAGGGACAGAATGCGTTTGTTTGCGAGGTTCTTCGGCACCCTGTCGTCGGCGATGCGCTGCGCGAGGCCTTCGGCCACGGCTGTTTTACCCACGCCGGGCTCGCCGACAAGGACAGGGTTGTTCTTGGTGCGGCGGGAGAGGATCTGAACGATGCGCTCCACCTCGGCTTCCCGGCCGATCATGGGGTCCAGTTTCCCGGCTTCGGCTTCAGCCGTGAGATCGCGGCTGAACTTTTCAAGGGTTTTGCCGGCCGGTTTCTTCCGCCTTGTTTTTTCGGGCAGCGGCGCGATTTGCTGTTCCGTTCGCAGGCTGCCTTCAAGCACGGCGGCCATATCATCGGGATCGACGTCCAGCGACAGGATCAGCTGGGCGGCGGCGCACTGTTTTTCGGTGAGAATGCCCCACAGCAGATGTTCCGGTTCTATTTCCCTGTATGACAGTTTCCGCGCCGTGTCTTCAGCGCGCTCAACAACGCGTTCCAGTTCGGCGGTAAAGTGGATGATGCGCCCGCCGCCGGCCGACACCGCGTCGTGATCGTGCTGCTTTATGTACTCCTCTATAAAATCGGCTTCCAGCCCATATCCTTTGAGGATATGCGCGGCCTGGCCCTGTTCTTTGGCAATACCCCAGAGAAGATGCTCGCTGCCGATAAATCCATGCCCCATGCGGGCGGCAAACTGGAAAACGGCCTGAAACAGCTGTATGGAGCGTTTGCCATAGGCGTCCTGATTAAGATTCATGTAAGTAGGCCTCCTGTTCTATTGAAGCGATGCTGTCGCGCAGCTTCGCCGCTTCCTCGTATTTTTCCTGCATGGCCGCTTCTTTGAGCCGCGCGTGCAGGGCGACAAGGCGTAGGCGCCGCTTCATTTGTTCGCCGGCGTCCCTTGGAAAAGGGCTTTCGCCCAGCGCGCGGGGATTGGCCTTGTCGGGCCACCATCCGGTAAAGGCCCTGAATGTATCCCTCTGTCCCATAGCGCCGGCATACTGCCACATCTGTTCCAGACAATCCCGGCAGATATGCATTTGATACTGCGTCCCCATCCAGTTTACAATGAATGTATTGTCCGCTTCATTTTTATTACAGTTTTGGCACAGCATAGTGTGTCGCTCCTTTCCGGATCGGACTTGTGTATAGAGCAGGGAATGCTTTTAAAGCATCTATTCCACTTTATACACATGCCGCCTGTTTTGTTTATCGTTTAGTAAAAATATCGTCGATCAGGCCGTACGCTTTTGCCTCTTCGGCGCTCATAAAGTAATCGCGCTCGCAGTCGCGTTCCACCTTTTCGAGCGGCTGCCCGGAGTTCTCCGCCAGAATCCGGTTCAGCTTGGCCTTTGTTTTCAGCATGTGCTCAGCCTGGATTTGAATGTCGGTCGCCTGTCCCCGGCTTCCGCCCGAGGGTTGGTGGATCATGATTTCGGCGTTGGGCAAGGCGATACGCTTGCCTTTCGCGCCGCTTGAGAGCAGGAAAGCGCCCATCGAGGCCGCCATGCCGATACAGATGGTCGCGACATCCGGTTTGACATACTGCATGGTGTCATAAATCGCCATTCCGGCCGTCACGGAGCCGCCGGGGCTGTTGATGTAAAACTGAATGTCTTTATCGGGATCCTGGGCTTCGAGAAAGAGAAACTGCGCCACAATCAGGCTGGCGGTTGTATCGTTAACTTCTTCGGAGAGGAGGACGATACGGTCGTTGAGGAGACGCGAAAAAATATCGTAGGACCGCTCGCCGCGGCTGGTTTGTTCGACAACATAGGGAACGAGGCTCATAAAATGACCACCTTTTCAGTTTGAATTTAAAATGGATTTGATAACTGTTAATTGTATAAACATTAAGTATATGCGACGGATTCAAGGGGGGTTCTCACGGCCGCGCCGCTGTCAGCGGGCGCGCGCGTTATCTTCGAGGATATCCATGAGGCGTCCCATTAATTCGACGAGTGTCCGTGTGTTTTCATCGCCGAATTGCTGAAGCGTCACATTGAGGGTTTGGTCGAAGGATTGCTGGGCATCCCTTAAAACAACTCTGCCGGAAGGCGTTATTGTGACCGTTATCTTTCGGCGGTCGTCCGGATCAATGCGCCGGATGATATAGCCTTTGCGTTCCAGCCCGTTCAGTGTCTGGGACACCGCCGGTTTTGAGATGTGAAGGGCCTGTTGGATTTCGGATACGCAGACCCCTTTTTCATTCCAGACGCATCCGGCCGACGCCCGCCCCATAACAGCCAATTCGCTCGCCTGCAGGCAAACAGTTGAAGGAGGGCAGAGATCCATTTTTTTGAAACGCATGATAACGCCAATAAATTGCTCCCTCAACGGCGTATCCATCCAAGTCACACATCCCTTCTTAATAATTAAATACTTAACTATTATAGTTTTAATTATATTACAATGAAATAATTCGTTTGTCAAGATAAAAAATAAATGTTTTTTGTTGTGTAACAATTTGTTCTTATACTGACGGGCTTGTAAAGATACTATAGCGCCGGGGGAAACAACCGGAATTTACAAGGTCTTCAACCGCGGCGCATTAGGCAATTCCCAGAAAAAACCTTCCGGTTATTTTCTGGAATTGCTGTAAACAGGTTCTAAGAATGCCCGACAATGAAAAGGAAAGCGCCTGCCGCGATCGCGGCAGGCGCTTCCTTTTTCAGCGGCTATAACCATTAAATAAAGCATCAGGTGCTGACATATTCCGCGCCCCGTTCCTCGAGCACGGTCAAAGACGTGAGGTTGAGGCGCAGAAAAGGCCATCCGTTCTCCTCATACTCCTCCAATATGCCGACGGCTTCGCACCAGTCGTCCTCTTTTGGCCAGTCGCCCTCCCAGGCGACCTCGAAACCGGCCTCCCCGTCGTAGCCGCAGCATCCCGGGCCATAACGGATAACATAGTAAAAAGTGCGCCCCATATCCGCCCAGTAATCGGTTTTAAAAATGCCCTCGTACTGAATGGTTTTGCCCATGTAATCCCCGGCGTTGATGTAAATATCGTTTGTCTGGGCGATAAAGAGGCGCTCGTTAATACTGACGACATCGCCAGAGGGCGGCGTGATGACCTGATCGTGCGGTAAAACGCCGCCTGTCCCGCCCTCGCCGGATTGATCGGAAACGGATTCAAGGTCGTCAGGAAGGTAGGCGTCAAGCTCAGCAAGGGCTGTAGCGGCGCTTGCTGTTTCGTCCGGGGGCGGGGCGGACGCTAAAGGCGCGTTGTTATCCCCGGCGCAGCCTGTCAGCATCAGCGCCGCCAGAATTAAGGTTATGAATAGTGTTTTCATGCTTTGTTGAACGCTCCCTTCAAAAAGCTGTATAGGCTGAATAAAATAAAGGCCGCGATATTAACAGCCACGACGCTCGCGCCCGTGGGCAGGGAATACCAATACGACAAAACAACGCCGATAAAAAAACAGCTTAAGGACACGATGACAGAGCAGACAATGACAGTTTTAAAGCGTTTGCAGACCCGCATCGACGTCAGCGCCGGGAAAATAATGAGGGCGGATATGAGCATGGCGCCCATCATGCGCATGCCAAGGACGATGGTAATCGCCGTGAGAACGGCGAGCAGCATATTGTAAACGCCTGCTTTGGTCCCCACGGCCCGCGCGAACGTTTCGTCAAAGGTGACGGCGAATATTTTGTTGTAGAAGAGAACGAAAAGAATGATGACCACAGCGGATAAAATGACGCTGAGCCAGACATCCGCGCGGCTCATAGCCAGGATGCTGCCGAACAGGTAATTGCAGATATCCGTATTCATGCCGGTTGTGACTGAAATGACGATGACGCCGGTGGCCAGGGAGCCCGTCGATATCAGGGCGATGGCAGCGTCCCCCTTGATCTTGCTGTTTTCGCTGATGCGCAGCAGCAGGACCGCCGCAACGACGACGATGGGGATGGAGACGGCAAGGGGCGATACGTTCATCACAGTTGCAATGGCGAGCGCGCCGAAGCCGACATGAGAGAGCCCGTCCCCGATCATGGAATAGCGCTTCAGCACAAGGCTGACGCCGAGAAGCGAGGCGCACAGGGATACGAGCAGGCCGACGACGACAGTGCGCACCAAAAAGGTGTAGGAAAACATTTCGGCGAGGATGTCAAGCATGCGCTTCACCCCCCAAAAAACGCCGCGCCGGATCAGTTTTAATATAGTCCGCGGCGGAACCGAAAAACAGCTGGCGGTTGCCGAGATGCAGGATATGGCTGGCGTGATCCACGGCGCTGCGGATATCGTGCGACACCATGATGATGGTGAGCCCCTCGTCCCGGTTGAGCCGGCTGATCAGGCCGTACATATCCTGAGTTGCCACAGGGTCGAGCCCGGCGGCCGGTTCATCCAGCAAAAGCAGTTTCTCCGTCGCGCAAAGGGCGCGCGCCAAGAGGGCTCTTTGCTGCTGGCCGCCGGAAAGCTCCCTGTAACAGCTCTTCTTCAAATGGCCGATCCCGAGGCGCCGCATATTTTCAAGCGCGGCGGCTTTGTCGTTCCCGGAGTAGAACGGCCGCGGGCCCCGTTTGCTCTGGCGCCCGGATAAAACAACCTCAAACACACCGGCGGGGAAATCCTTTTGCGCGGCCGACTGTTGGGGCAGGTAGCCGATTTCATTGG
>JAITVU010000114.1 GCA_031285645.1 Oscillospiraceae bacterium
ACAAGGTGCCGCTTAAGGTGAAAAACATCTATGTCCAGCCGGTTCATTTTGAACTGATTCAACCCACCGATCAAACCCCCAGTCCCTGGCGTGATCATCTTGATCAATTCGGTCCCAGCGTGTGCTTTGTGTCGTTTTACATCGAAGGCTTTGAGCAGCAAATTGACATGCTGGGGCAAAAGGGCTACCCGCTTACTTTTAAAGAAGAAAAGGGCTTTGAGCGTTACGCGTATTTTGACACACTCGACAAACTCGGTATTATGCTCGAAATCAAGGAGAGAATCCCGCGGGAGAAATAAGCTGACGGCGCATAATACTAAACACTGATTAAGAAGCCAAAGAAATTGTGCGATGCGTTCTTGTATGAGAACGCGTTCTGGGCCGTGATTGATTTATATCATTTTATCGGTGTTTAATGCAAGATCGGAAAAACAAAGAGAAGTGATAAAAAACGGGGCGTTTCGCCCCGTTTTTTTAATCGGATTATAGTATTGATGTCCTTATTTAGAGCAAATGAAGAAAACGTAGCGCATACAGAAAAAGCTTGCAAGTTCATTTGCTCTTCGGCCATATCCTTCGGTTGCCGCGTCAGCGGCGAGAAGGACGGCCCATTTAAATCATGTTTTTAAAGCATTAACTCACCTTATACGAGTTTCAGTTTAAAACAGTCCCGCCGACTGTTTTAAATCGAATCCACTATATCATGCGCCATATAAAGTTAAAATGCTCTAAAACGGCGTCACTATGGTTTGCTTAATTATATTTCAAGTCGTTGATTGCCTGATGCGCGGTACGTAAGCAGGGGTATAAGCCCACACCCTGCCCTGCTCCGTGTATTCAATGCGGTTGGATACATAATAGAAGCTGCCGTCGGGACGCGGCATAACAGTGACATGATTAACGGCAAAACAATCAATACAGTGCAGCACGCTGATGCCATGCACGGTCAGTGTGATGCTTCCATCCGGATTGGGTGCTGAGCCGACGACATCCCATGAAGGTTCATACCCGCTGTTCATAGTCCGCTGCCAGGCATAAACATTCTTTTCGGAGTTGTAGACGGCTATATCCCGCAGCTGCCGTGCGCTGATATCAAAATACTGCGCCATGGTGTTTTCAAATATATCGGCGGGCACGGCGTTGTTATAGGCGTTTGAGGGATCATAAAGCGCGCCGAACGTATCGGCTGCCTTGAGACCGGTTTGAGATTCATATAGCATCTCGAAGACGTCGTTGAAACTGAGGGCGCTCATGTCCGACTGATCCCAATCGGAAAGCAGGATATTGTGATTGAGGTACCCCATCAATGGATCAATATATTTTTTGCGGAGCGCTCTGTTTTCATCCCCGATCGGTTCCAGACGGAACCCGTCCTTCATACCGTTTCGGCCCCGGGCCTCGCTGCCAAAAAAGAAAAAACCGCCTGAGACCATAACGACGTCCAGTTCCTTTTCGGGACTGAGTCCGGAGACGGCCGCTTCGCCGTTTTCGGGAACAAGGCCGATTGTCACCAAATAGGCCTTGCCGTCCTCGCAACTCAGGCAATAACGGGACAGGTAACCATAACTGTTAAAGGAGTAGACGCCGACAGACGCCGCCGCGCCATTTCTAAGGTCTTCATAAAAGGCGAGAACAGGGCCTGTGTTTTCAGTATCAAACAGATCGCTTGAAACCGGATAGCCCATACCGCTGATTATGTCCACAATCCGCCTTGCGTCCGCCTCGGATGGAAAGTAGACAGGGTGGCCGGATCCGTCGTCGACAAACTCAAGGTCTTTGTAGATGGGTGCGACAGCCTCCGACACAGCCAGAGCTTCCGCGATAACAGCTTGTTCGTCAAAATGAATGGGGAGGGGGCGGGCGGGCGGTTCCGATTCTTCCGGAGCGGCATATTCCACCGCCGGGTTTGGCGGGACGGGCAGCTGTGAATTTAAATCGGCGCCTGTGCCGATCTCAATCGATTCACCGGGCGCTGCGGCATCCAACGCGTCGGGCGCGGCGCAGCCGGTTAAGATCATAATGGATAAAGAGGCGAGAAGAATTGCCGTATACAAGTTTTTCAATGGAACACCTGCTAATCTAAAGTGTTTGTTTCATGAAACGAAGGGGTGTAATTTCCCAACCCTTGGGGCGGTACCATATAATACCAATATCTAGAAAGAGCGATAAAAACGTCAATCAGAACGCGTTTTCCTAAAACGCACCGCTCGTTTTCATCAGCTTTTTAATTGGATAGTGGTATAAGCCCTTTGTGGGCCGCGGCCCGGTATCGCCGGCTTGATACCCCGGGGTCTCTGTCCCGGGGAGATTCATGATGCATAGATGGGCGGTACAAAAAACGGAAATATCTCCGCCTTTTGATGACTGAACAATATAAACCAAATCTGCCCCATGAACCCCGTAAATCAGTCGCCCAGGTAGGCGCCGTCATTGCGCAGGGTTTGGCGCACAAGCTGAACATCAATTTCGGAAGGCTTGACGCCCTTGTGGGCACACAAGGCCGCGGCGGTGCCGACGGCCTGGCCCTCGGCCATGCAGATGACGGTGTTGCGCGTTGAGTTGTGGGCCACGCGGTCGGTTGTGATCAGGCGGCCGGCCACAAGAAGGTTGTCAATGCCCCTGGGCAACAGCGCGCGATACGGCACGCCGTAGAAGCCGCCGCCCCGTATCATGACATGCGGCGTGCTGTCATGATAGCCGAAGAGGGCGATTTCATCGTCGAAGCGGGCGCCGTCCTCAATTTCTTGGGCGGTGAGGTCGTATTCACAGTCGACCACGCGCGATTTACGCACACAGGCCTGGTCGGCCGTCCAGCTCAGATGGCACTTTTCAAAGCCGGGGATGTTTTTCTTGAAAAAATCGACTATAACGGCGATCTGCTTGCGCAGGGCGATTTCAGCCTTTGTCAGGTCCTCGGCGTCCACG
>JAITVU010000148.1 GCA_031285645.1 Oscillospiraceae bacterium
CAGATCAGCGAGCGTGTCGCGGAAATCTACCCGATCTTTTTTACTTAAGCCGATCTTCTTAGCCAGCTCCTTGATCCCAAGACCGCGCTTTTGCTGGCGGAGCGCCTTGAGAATCCGTGATTCTAAATTCATCTTTTACCTCTGTACCGTCATAATAGTTTGTTTTCAGTGAGTGGATAAGGGCAACGAAGGGGGCTATGCTGATAATATACTCATATGGATTTGATCCAGTAGTACTGTAGCGTCTCTTTTTTTGCTTTTCAGTAAGAATCAAGTATATTGTAACATAAATATGAGAGTATGCTATAAGGATACAAATATTTAACAAAAGCCTTCCGGTTCACCGGAAGGCTTTTATGATACGTTTAAGCAGACGCTTTGCTCTGTTTATTTTCCTGCCATTTGACCCACAGGGGACCGGCCAGGCATATAGACGAATAGGAACCTGAAATGAGGCCGATGATGAGCGGGAAAGAGAAGGAAATAATGGTGTCTACATTGAAAATAACAGCGACGACGGTTACGACAACCATCGCGAGAACCGTTGTGATCGACGTCATCAACGTGCGTTTGAAGCTTTGATTGATGGAGAGGTTGACCAGTTCCCCAATCTGCGCGTTGCGGGACTGCATCCGTTCATTCTCCCGGATACGGTCGTAAATGACAATGGTGTCGTTGAGGGAGTAGCCCAGAATTGTTAAAATCACAGCCATGAAGTTGTCATTGATGGGGATGCGGAAAATGATAAACACGCCATAGACGATGACGACGTCGTGGATCAGCGCGACGACGGCTATCACACCGGCCGAAAGTCCGCCGATTTTTCTGAAGCGGAAAGCCACGTAAATCACCATTAAAAGCGATGCGAAAGCAACGGCGACAAGGCATTTCGCGAGGAACTCACTGCCGATTGTGGGGTCGACATTGCTGATTTCCATTGTTTGAAGGTTGTTCTGTGCAAAAGTGCCTTGCACGGTATCGGAGAGCGTGTTCATTTGCTCCGACGAGAGGCTTTGCGTGCCCGGCAGAGAAACCACTACAGTTTGCTGTCCGGTCGCGATATTTTCACTTTTCTGCAAGGAAACGCTTGTCCCAACGGCGCCGTTCACAGTCTGCTCAAAGGCCGGCATGTCTAAATCGCCTTCGTAAGAATAAGTGATAATGGAGCCGCCGCGGAACTGGATATCCAGATTAACGCCAAAAACAAATGAAAAGACGATAATGGCAATGATCAGAATGGCGGAGATGAGAGTGAATTTTTTGAGGTTCCCGACAAAATTGATTTTCGGCATTATTTTTCACCTCAATACAGCCAGGGGTTGCGGAAGGGGCCGAATCTGGAGATGGACTTAAGCATAAGCCGGCTTGCCATCACGCCCATGACAAAGTTGAGGATAACGCCGACAAGCAGCGTGTAACCAAACGAATAGATGTTGCCCGAAGTGGACGGGCCGAACATAAAGAAGACGGGATAGAGCAAAGTGGAGAAGAAACTGCCGGGTGTGCCGAAAGCGCCCAGGAGAACGACGGCCACGATGATGACCGTGATATTGCCGTCGAATATGGCGGTGAAAGCGCGGCTGAAACCCGCGGTAATGGCGCCGTCGATGGTTTTTCCGGTTTTGAGTTCCTCCCTGATACGCTCGGCGGTGATGACGTTGGCGTCAACGCCGAAGCCGACCGAGAGGATAATACCGGCGATACCGGGCAGTGTCAGCGTAAAGGAGGGGAAAGCGGAAAAAAAGCCGGTAATAGAGGCGAACATAAGGCCAACCTGGCCTACGAGCGAGAATACGGCAATGATACCGGGCAGGCGGTACATGGAAATCATCAGTATGGTGATGATGGCGAAAGCAATAATACCCGCGATCATCATAGCGTCTCTGGCGCCCTCGCCGAGCGTCGGGGAAATAGTGCTGTAGTTATCTGTAATCAGCTTGAAGGGGAGAGCGCCCGCGTTGATTTTATCAGCCAGGTCCTTGGCAGCCTCAATGCTTTCCATGCCTGTAACGATGGCCTCGCCGTTGTCGATTACATTTTGAACCGTGGGGGCGGACAGCAGCGTCTCATCCATCCAGATGGAGATGACGCCGCCCTGCAACCGCGCCGTGGCGTCGGCAAATTTTTTGGTGCCGTCAGGGCTCAGTTTAAGCGACACGACAGGAATACTCTGCTGGTAGTCGTTTTGTGAATATGCTGCCGCCGCGTTTGTGACGTCCTGTCCCTGCAGGATGATGGTGTCTTTGGTGACGCCGGTCGGCGCGCCCGCCGTGTCGGTCTCCACCCCCTCGCGGAAAGTGAGCATGGCGGTCTCGCCGAGTTCCTGAATCGCCTTTTCGGGATTGAAGTCGGTTTCCCCCTCTTTCCAGGGGAAGCGGACGATAATGCGGTCCTTGTTAACATCGGTATAGACTTCATAGTCCGTTATGTTAAGGGAAACCAGGCGGACTTTGATGATGGCTTCCGCCGCCGCCATTTCATCATCGGGAGCGTCGTAATCCTTCGGCGGGCTGAACGTCACATCCACGCCGCCGCGTATGTCTATGCCCCAACGGATATCCCGGGCACCCTTAATCCAGGTTCTTTCCAAATCGCCGTACCAGGTGTGTACGCCCGTAAAAGCGAGCGTCGTGATCACAAGGATCAGCCCCAGCACAATGAAAAAAACCGCTTTGCCTGTCCTCTTCATTTGCAGTCCTCCAGTGTTATTCCATCCTCATCTATATGGCAAATCAAATTTGAGCACTCGAAAAACATTATATGGCAAAAATCTTTAAAAGTCAACGAAAATACCCGCTGTTTACCCGATTCCGTGGAGTTTTTTCGCCGCCGTTACGGTGTTGCGCATCAGCATTGTTATGGTCATGGGCCCGACGCCGCCGGGCACGGGCGTTAAGTAAGCGGCCGTTTTATTCGCCGACTCAAAATCCACGTCGCCGCATATGTTGCCGTTTTCGTCCCTGTTCATGCCGACGTCGATCACAACGGCGCCGGGTTTGATCATGTCGTCCGTGATGAGCCCCGCCCTGCCCGCCGCACAGACCAGAATATCGGCGCGGCGGCATGTGCCCGCGAGATCCGCCGATTTGGAGTGGCATATGGTAACGGTCCCGTTTTCGTGGAGCAACAGCATGGCCATGGGCTTTCCGACAATGTTGGAGCGCCCGACGACGACGCATTCTTTTCCGGCGATGTCGACGCCGGTCGATTTGATCAGCTCGATGATGCCGGCGGGGGTGCACGGCACAAAGTTATAGGCGCCGATCATAATGGCGCCG
>JAITVU010000162.1 GCA_031285645.1 Oscillospiraceae bacterium
GCTCGAGACACAGGGACTAAAGCTCCACTTCTCAACAGGCCGCCAGCACACCATTATCGGCCTGATCGGCGACACCTCCAGCGTGGACATGGATCTGATCCGTTCCCTGGCGGTCGTTGAGGATGTACGACGCATCACGGAGCCCTATAAAAACGCCAACCGGAAATTCCACCAAAGCGACAGCGTCGTGGAGGCGGGCGGCGTCAAAATAGGCGGCGGCAGCTTCCAGATGATCGCCGGTCCCTGCTCCGTGGAATCCAGGGAGCAGATTGTTGAAGTGGCGGCGGCCATCAAGCAGTCCGGGGCCACCATGCTCCGTGGCGGGGCGTTCAAGCCCCGCACTTCGCCTTACGCCTTCCAGGGCCTCCAGGCCGAGGGCTTGGAGCTCCTTCGCGAAGCAAAGGCTATCACGGGCCTTCCCGTTGTCTCCGAAATTATGAATGCCGCTCACCTCTCCCTGTTCGAGGAAGTGGATATCATCCAGGTCGGCGCCCGGAACATGCAGAACTTCGAGCTGCTGCGGGAGCTGGGAGCTACCCGCAAACCCATTTTGCTTAAACGGGGTCTGGCCAACACCATCCAGGAGCTGCTGATGAGCGCCGAGTACATCATGGCCAGCGGTAACCCCAACGTGATCCTCTGCGAGCGGGGAATCCGTACCTTCGAGACCTCCACCCGCAACACCTTGGACCTTTCGGCGGTGCCGGTCCTCCACAAGCTCACCCACCTGCCCGTCATCGTGGATCCCAGCCACGCCACCGGCGAGAGCTGGCTGGTCAAGCCCTTGGCGGCCGCCGCCGTAGCGGCAGGGGCCGACGGCCTGATGATCGAGGTCCACAACGATCCTCCCAATGCCCTTTGCGACGGTGCTCAGTCTCTGACGCCGGAGGCCTTCGACGATGTGGTGAAGACCGTTAAGGCCATTCTGCCCTTCGCCGTCCGGAAGGAGGCGTCCCTGTGACGATCGGAATTGTAGGGCTGGGCCTGATCGGCGGGTCCTTGGCCAAGGCTGTCAAGCTCCATACCAAACACGACGTGCTGGGTTCCGACATCGCCCCCTCGGAAATCGAAAAGGCCCGGCTGGTGGGCGCGATTGACGGTGTGCTGACAGGAGAGGTCCTCTCCTCCTGCGACTACGTGATCATCGCCCTGTATCCCCAGGATATCATCCGCTATGTCAGGGAGAACGCCCAATCATTCGGTGACGGCGCGGTGGTCGTCGACTGCGGCGGCGTGAAACGCACTATATGCGGCGAGCTGCTGGATGTGGTTCGGGGCCGGGATTGGCATTTTATTGGCGGTCATCCTATGGCGGGCCGGGAGTATTCCGGCTTCCGCTATGCCCAGGACGACCTGTTCGAAAACGCCTCCATGATCCTGACGCCTCAGGCCGAAACGCCCCTGGACGTCATCAGCGCCGCCAAGTTCCTCTTTCTGGACCTGGGCTTTCGCCGCGTTATCTTCTCCACGCCGGAGGAACACGACGAGATGATCGCCTACACCTCCCAGATGGCCCATATCGTTTCCAGCGCCTATGTCCGCAGTGAACTGGCACTGAAACACAAGGGCTTTTCCGCCGGCAGCTTCCGGGACATGACCCGGGTTGCCAGGCTGAATGAGCGCATGTGGACCGAGCTCTTCCTCCTCAACCGGGAGCCACTGATCAACGAGCTGGACGGTATCCTGGAGCGCCTGACCGAGTTCCGCGACGCCATCGCGGATGCAAATGCGTCCCGGCTAATCGAGATGTTGCGGGACGGGCGGCAGCGCAAGGAAATGCTGGATGACTAAATAACGATCCCCACGCAAAATATGGGGTATTTCATGGAGCCCGACAAATAGAAAAATACTGGCAGCGTTTTAAGACGCATAACGGTTCCGCCAACTGCAAAGGATCGTTACTCGCGACCTTTTACGTCTCTGCTTCGATATGGTGTAATGAATAGCTCCAGTTTAAATCTTCAGGAGCATGACGTTTCAGTGGCGATTTTTCAACTTATTGAAGCCGCGAAAGCTGATATAGTCCTATAGGTTTATAACTGTATCAGTTATAAACCACGGCGGGTAAGGCTCGCTGTCACGCTTCGCGTGGATATGGCGTGTGCAGTAGGGATAGACCGCCTGCGCGGCGCGCGGCGTTTGCCGCGTATTTAAAATTCCGTTGCAATTATAAACCTGTACAGCTATCTCGGAGCAAATCCTTATTCGCCTCAGACAATCTGTGGTTTTTGATATATTCGCTCAACGTCATTCCCGCAAGGCGGCAAAACACCGTTCTGAAATGATAATCGGAGGCGCGCGCATATTCAAAAATGACCTCAAGTGCAAGATCCTCGGATTCGTGTTGAGTTGCATTTCTCATCAGAGAAGAAATGTCCGTGCGATCTCATCATCATCTCCGATGGCACCGTACCGCCCTCTGCCATAACAATATCCGCATGCCGAGATCATGGTAAAGAGGGAAAGTAAATAGAATTCATTTTTAGGCTTGAAAATAGCCCGGCCCGTGGGGCGTCTCCGGCCTGACGTATCACCATGCCGGCATCCGCCTGTCCTGTGGCGCCTTTCACAATATACCCCTCTTCACTGTACTGCTTTACGGTTTCCAGCAAGGTGGCGAAGCTTCCGTTATTAAAATTGGCGGTTTTGCCTTCCGGGTTCACAAAATTACCGTAATTCTCCGCCTGCAACCCGCTCCACATACTTCCGCCCCGTACCGGCGAGGCGTTCACAGCGCAGAAGCTTATAGGTATTGCTCAGTCGGCTTATGGCGGAAACTACAAGCCGGTTAGTCTTGAGGACTGCAATCAATGTCGCCGGTCAAAGAAACAGTATATGGCTATGGTATGTAGAAAATATGAAGCGCCCATGTAAATGTAATGTAAGTTATCCGAATCAGATCAGCGGCCCTTGATAAGAGAACACATGGCGTTATGGGTGCATAGTATGGTAAAAAGTGACGGGGATGGATACATATGATCAATATACTTGTATACAACAATCAGACTAATCGGATGGAGGTACATGCCAAGGGTCTATACGAGCCGATGCCGTATAACTATGGGCGGTCACTGACTGTGGCCGAGTTCCGTGGCAGATCAAACTCTGATATTATATGGACTAGCCGTGGGGTCATGGATTCCTGGAATACCACCCGCACGGCGTGGGGACGGCCTATATATGTAGGATACGCTTTTCGCCGCATAGGCGAGGGCGGTCACTCCAACCAGTCACAGCACTATGCCGGAACCTCCTTTGATGTTGGTCAGAATCTGTCCAACGCTGACCGCAATTCTTTGCGAAACCTCGCCGAGCAGTTGGGTGTCTGGAGTTATGTTGAACCCGCTTATCTGACTCCTACATGGGTTCACTTTGACAGGCGCGCGGGAATTCCAGCCTGTGCAGCCGGTTATCCTGTGATGAGAGAAGGGATGGTCGGCGTTTATGTGTGTACGCTGCAGGATGCTTTGGGCACTGCGGGAATCCCGGGAGTCGGTATCGATGGTATATTTGGCCCTGCAACACAGCGGGCTGTTATCCGTTTTCAGAGTGAAAACGGTTTAACGGCCGATGGCGTCGTAGGTTGTCAGACCTGGACACTCCTCACCTCCATGACGAATGGAATATGGCGCCGTTAGTACTTTGTGATTCCTTGCGCATATCGCCATTTACAGCGAGGTTAAGGTAACTCCCGCCTCTTCCGCGGGATAAGTGGATCCATCGTGAATATCTGCAAAGCTTTCATTGAGAAGCGGTGTGAAAATAAGGTGAAAATCCTCCGGTTTAATCAGGCAGGCGGCTGGGTCGGCCTGTGAGATTGCTTAAAAGGTCGATCTGGCCAACGTTGACACGAAAATTTTGTGTTCTACAGCTACAATAAGGAATTCCTATCAGCGCATCGAAAAGCCAGCACACTGGATAGACAGTAACAGCTACTTACACTTTACCACAGAGTATGCCGGGGATATCATCATCAGCGACAGGCCGCTGGCGTGACAAGGACAAAGTAAAAAAGATCTGATAAAGGGAAAAGCTGGAGGCCAGATGTTATCTGATCTCCGGCTTTTATAACGGCAGGAATAAATAAGCGGAATAGGAAGACATTAAAGTTCCCGCCGCATTCGGCAGAAAGTAAATAAGAACGTTCCGGTTATTTTTTAATTTGCCATAATAGAAAATTGGATATATATCAAATTCTGATCTGGAATAGCATATTGACACCTCTTTCATGAAAGTCTGCCACAACGCCGCTTAATACTTCCCTGAATATATTTCAGAAGGCGAAAGCGTCATGCCGTCCAACGTCTCCGGATTTTCCAAACGATAATCATTATCTCGTGTATCCTGTTGAATCACCTGTACGCTCAGATGATTGCGCAGAACAAACTGCTTGACGATCTCATTGAGCATGTGGCTCTGTGCGTTCATCTCCTGCGCGGAAGCGGCGATCTCCTCCGCGTCGCGGAGTTGGCCTGAACAACCTCCGAGATTTGCCCAATACCCATATTGATTTCCGTGATGGCGGATGCCAGATTTTGAGCGCCGTCAGCTATTTGAGACTTGTGAAGCCGCGTTTTGGATTCCTGAATGGATGCCGTTCAAGCTGTGCGATTGACCGTGATGACGTCGGCGTTCATAGCGGACTGAATGAAGCCGCTTTCCCTTTTGCCGTACATACCGATACCTCGCGTGATAGCCATTTTAGTATACAATATATCCGTCGATTGTTGGGTTATTATTAGAGCTTTGTTTGAGAGTTGTTAATCATATCAGATTGGACATAACTCGTAAAGGCCCCGGCATTGGTCAGCCCCGGAAGCACACATGGACTATACCGGACTAAACGGACATTGAGAGAAACACCCTCCTGTTGTAGAATAGCTACAACAGGGGGTGTTTTGGATGAAAGTAAAGCAATACGGCCCACAAATAGAAGAAATGAAACGGCATGGGGCAACGCACAAAGAAATAGCCGTAGCAACAGGGCTGCAACCGGAGCAAATCAAGGAATATTTGCGTCGAAGGCGTCCACGTTTCACACTTTAATTACTTCATCGTACACGGCCGTATTCAGCGTGTCCGGCACAAAACCCGCGCCTATTCCCTGGATCTTAAGTGGCCCGGCCTTTCCTTCGGACAGCACCGGGGAATCGAAGGACTCCACGGCAACAACCCGGATACTTGATTTTTGCTCCTTGAGGTATTCGCCGACGCCGGTAATCGTTCCGCCGGTGCCGATGCCGGCCACCAGATATCCACCTCGCTGTCGGTGTCCCGCCAGATTTCCGGGCCGGTGGTCTTTCGGTGAACCGCGGGATTTTCCGGATTGAGAAACTGTCCGGGAATAAAGGAATCCGGAATTTCCTTTGCCAGCGATTCGGCTTTCTCAATGGCTCCCTTCATGCCCTTTGCCCCCTCGGACAGCACGAGCTCGGCGCCATATGTCTTCAGCAATTTGCGGCGCTCCACGTTCATGGATTCCGGCATGGTGAGGATGATGCGGTAGCCCTTTGCCGCGGCCACGGACGCAAGCCCGATTCCCGTGTTGCCGCTGGTGGGCTCGATGATCACCGAGCCCGGAGCGAGCTTACCGGATTGCTCCGCCTCATCAATCATCGCCTTCGCGATGCGGTCCTATACGCTTCCGGTGGGATTAAAATATTCCAGCTTTCCCAGCAATCTTGCGGACAAGCCTTGGCTTTTTGCATACCTCCGCAGCTGTTGACATAGAAAGTCCTCCTTGCTGTATATAGCATTGCTGATTAGCTTTTTTTCCGATGGGACCTCGGAAAACGGATAGCATATGTTATCAACCAACTGCACCGCCTTCAGCTTCTTTATGCCTTCCGCTGTACGCCCTTTAACCGGCGAATATATTCCGATACCTTTGGCCCTGCCGCTTTGGCATACTCGCCGACCAGCTTCACAATAGCGCTGCCAACAATCACGCCGTCAGCTATGGTACTGTATTTTTCAACTTGTTCTTCGCTTGAAATTCCGAAGCCGACGGCCACCTGAAGCCCGGTTGCGGCACGGATATCCCGTATAACAGCCCTAATGTCCGTGGTGATGGACTGCCTCATTCCCGTAACGCCCATGGAAGACACCAGGTAAAGAAAACCCTCGGCGTTTTTAGCGATCGCCTCAATCCGCTGGTTGGATGTGGGCGCTATCAGTGTCACCAATTCCACGCCGTACTGATTCGCGACAACCTTGACCTCTGCCTGTTCCTCATAGGGGAGATCGGGGATAATAATGCCGCAGACGCCAATTTCACGGCATTTTGCGAAAAAACGCTCATAGCCGAAGACGAATACCGGATTCAGGTAGGTCATGAACACCAGCGGCACACGCACACGCCTCTTTAGTGACGCCACCATCCCGAACACGCCGTCGAGTTTTGTGCCGGCTGACAATGCCCGGATACTGGCCTGTTGGATCACCTCGCCCTCCGCGATCGGGTCGGAAAACGGAATGCCAATTTCTATCAAATCCGCACCGGCCTCCTGCGCTTCAACGATAAGCTCGGCCGCGGTTTCAAGATCCGGGTCGCCCGCCATCAGATAGGCGATAAAAGCCTTGCCGTTCTCAAAAGCATCAGCAATTCTACTCATGGATATCCTCCCCCTGATAGCGTGCAACCGCCGCCACATCCTTGTCGCCCCGCCCGGAAAGGCAGATAACGACCACCTGATCCTTCGTCATTGTCCCGGCCAGCTTCACCGCATGGTATACGGCGTGTGCCGATTCAATGGCCGGGATGATGCCTTCCGTGCGTGAAAGATAGTTGAACGCTTCTACAGCCTCGTCGTCCGTAACCGGGATGTATTCCGCCCGTCCTGTTTCATGCAGATTGGCATGCTCCGGGCCGATACCGGGATAGTCCAGGCCCGCCGATATGGAGTATACCGGCATAATCTGCCCGAACTCATCCTGGCAAAACAGGCTCTTCATGCCGTGCAGCACCCCGGTCGAGCCCTTGGCGATGGTGGCGGCGTGCTGTTCGGTGTCGACGCCTTTGCCCGCGGCCTCACAGCCGATCAGGCGGACGGAGGGTTCCCCGATAAAGTCGTAAAACGCGCCGATGGCGTTGGAGCCGCCGCCAACACAAGCCACCACCGCATCCGGCAGACGGCCCTCCTCCTTCTGGAGCTGCGTGCGGATCTCTTTGCCGATGACGCTCTGGAAATCGCGCACGATCATCGGGAAGGGATGCGGCCCCATCACTGAGCCCAACACGTAATGCGTATCGTCCACCCGGCTGCTCCACTCGCGCATGGTCTCATTCACGGCGTCCTTGAGCGTCATTGTGCCGGAGGTTACAGCGTGGACTTTTGCCCCCAGCAGCCTCATCCTGTAGACGTTGAGAGCTTGCCGCTCGGTGTCCTCCTTACCCATAAATACCTCGCACGCCATGCCGAGAAGCGCGGCGGCGGTGGCGGTCGCAACCCCGTGCTGCCCCGCGCCGGTCTCGGCGATCAGCCGCGTTTTGCCCATCCCTTTCGCTAGGAGCGCCTGCCCCAGCACGTTGTTGATCTTGTGGGAGCCTGTGTGGTTTAAATCCTCGCGCTTGAGGTAGATTTTGGCGCCTCCGGTTTTGTCCGTCAGGTTTTTTGCAAAATATAACAGCGACGGCCGTCCGGCGTACCGATTCAGCAGGCCTGCCAGTTCCGATTGAAATACGGGGTCTTTTCGACAGCCTTCGTATGCTTCCTCAAGCTCGTGCAGTGTGTTCATCAGTGTTTCGGGAACATACTGTCCGCCGTATTGTCCGTATCGTCCTGTATTCATTCTCTTACCCTCCTTGCAGTTTCGATGAACTGACTGATTTTATCGGGATTTTTCATCACGCCGGTCTCCACGCCGCTGCTCACGTCCACGCAAAAGGGACGCAACAGGCGTATTGCTTCGGTGACGTTTTGCTGATGGAGTCCTCCGGCGAGGAAAAAAGGTCCGCTCACGCCTTTCAGCAGCGTCCAGTCGAACGCGGTTCCGCTTCCGCCGCGTTGACTGCCGCCGGTGTCAAACAGGGGATAGTCCGCAAGCTGTGAAACGGGGCCGGGCGGCCTGTCGATAACCGGGGTTGCCCGGATAATCGGCCCGTCAAAACGATGTCTGAGCCGGGCAATATACCCTTCATCCTCGTCCCCGTGAAGCTGCACACAGTCGAT
>JAITVU010000291.1 GCA_031285645.1 Oscillospiraceae bacterium
GGGCTTTGTGCGTGAGTCCGATAATCGCGCTGCGGCGCTCGAATCTGGCTCGCGCCCACAAGCAAGCGGAAAAGGGCATATTAAAGTTGTGGGCGCTCTCTGACGCGCGCGGCTCAGCGGCACCACCCCGCGCGCGTCGCAAAGCGCCCGCATTGTAATAAGGTTTTTTCCTTATTCTGCGGGCGCGGGGAGAAAGTTGACGCGCCGCAGCGCGTCGTTTCAATGCCCGCTGTGCAACTACACGCGCGAGGTATGGCCCTTCCAACGTTGATCGTACCCAAACTCTCTAATCCTCCCTGTTATCCATATCCGGGCGGGTCCGGGAGGTGGCCCCTCCCGGCGTCCTTTGCTTCCTTTGTGACGAAACAAAGGAAGTGCCCGTCGCGGCATGAGCGACAAGCCTTGCTGTACAGCAGCGCCCCGCCTGTCGCGGCATGAGCGACAAGCTTCGCCTTTGCGCAAAGGCTTTAAATGAACAGCATAAGCTTGGTAATGGAATAACGGGGCGAAAGCCCCACCCCGGGAGGGATATCAGCGACAAACCCTGCCTTGCAAAAGGCCCTGTGATTTACTCTACAATCGATGAGAAAATAGCGGCGACAGCCTTTTTATCCAGATCCATGTATCCGCGCAAGATACCCTGATCGTCACAATTGCATTTATCGATGACGGACTGTAAATCTTCTTTAGGCACCCCGAGTTCTTTGAGCGTCAGCGGCATTTCAATGGATTTAACCCAGGCGCGGAAACGGTTCAGGCCGTCGTCGGCTGTGGCCTTGACATCCGCCATGTCGGGATTTGCGCCGAATACCTTGACGCCGAACTGCGCGACGCGCGCCACCTGTTCCGGGTTTCCGTGATCGGCGATATACTGGAGCCAGGCGGGCATAACCATCGCGAGGCCGGCGCCGTGAGCGGTATCGTAGGTGCCGCTGAGCTGGGCCTCAAGGGCGTGCTCACCGCCGCGCGGTCCGCTGCGTCCGATGCTTGTAAGATCGTTGTGGCTGAAGGAGCCCGCGAGCATCAGCTCCGCCCGCGCCTCGTAATCGTTGGGGTTTGCCACCGCAATGGGGGCGTACTTAACCACTGTGCGCATTGTACCCTCGCCGTACTCGTCGCACAGGTTGCTGGCGGCGTTCATAAAATAACGGTTGACGGTGTGGGCAAGAATATCGGCCGAACCCGCGCCCGTCTGAAAGCGCGAGACGGAGTAGGTAAGCTCAGGGTTCATGATGGCGAAAACAGGGCGGCAGTTTGGATACATGAAGCTGGTTTTGCGCCCGGTGCCGATGTCGTCGACGATAACGCTCGAACCGCTTGTTTCGCTGCCGGCGGCCGAGATGGTGTGTATGGTGCCGACCGGAGCCATTTTTTCAGGCGCGGTGCCGTTGTAAAACTGCCAGTACGCGCCGCCGTTCGCAAGGCCGAGGGCAATGGCCTTGGCGGTGTCAATGGAGCTGCCGCCACCGACGGCGAGCATAAAGTCGACGTTTTCATCCTGAGCCATTTTAAGGCCTTTTTCAACGAGGGAACGCCGGGGATTGGGCTGAACGCCGCCAAGCTCGATATAGGGAATTTTCGCGCCATCAAGGGTTGTTACTACAGTGTCGTAGAGCCCCATTTTTTTAATGCTGCCGCCGCCGTACACAATCATCACTTTTTTGCCGCCGTGTTTTCGGATAAGGCGCGCAACCTCCAGTTCCGTCTTCCTTCCAAAAACGATCTCGGTGGCCATATGAAACGAGAAATTGGTGAAATTCTTCATTGTGGCAGTCCTCCTGTATGTTGGATTTTTTTGATCACACTAATTCAGATTTTAACCGGTATGCCTTTTCATCCGTTAATCAAAGCAGCAGAAATCCGGCAACAGTCGAAGGGCATACCCGCCCTTGACGCGTTTGATTGGCTTGTCAACATTGTAGCCCCATCTTTTTTGTTTGTCAACGCATAAGGGGAAGGCCAAAACCCTGGCCTTCCCCCGTTACGCTCAATCAAACCGAGCATTATAGTAGAATTCATATGAAATTGCAGTACAATTTCATATGAGCGGCAAATTTGCCGCGGCCTGCCACAGGCAGGTGAATTCGTTCTTCATGTGCAATTGAGTATATTTGTATGATTTTTACAAATATAAGCCACCCCACGGGCTGAATCAGCATACACTGTTTTGGGGTGGTATTTATGAATCCGTGTGAGCTTAATGCGCTTATCACTGCCATAACCAATCAATTATACAGCACAATGTCGCCGGACGACTTTGTCTGTCTGAGCGTTTTTTTATCGGAACTGAGCAAGTCGATGTTTTCAATGGCGGTGTTCCGGGATATATGTGATAAAGGAAATAAGCGTCATCACCATAAGTAAAGCTGTCAGCAAAAATAGAGCGTGTAGCCGGCATGCAGGATGAGGCCCACGCCGATGATGGCGGCCAGTACAGGCAGCAGGATTGTGCCGTAACGGAAAAGCCTGTCGTTGAGAAAGTGGTAAAGCCGGTCAACTTTCTTCTTGCATTTAAGATAAAGGATATACATCAGATACAGCGGTAGGGTGAAAAGAAAGTTGTACAGGACAAGCACCCCCAAAAGAATCGGAAAGCTGAGT
The DNA here is from genome assembly GCA_031285645.1 of Oscillospiraceae bacterium. GTDB lineage: Bacteria > Bacillota > Clostridia > Oscillospirales > Ruminococcaceae > WRAV01. Next base: position 2,602 of record JAITVU010000291.1, read on the forward strand.
TCAAACTGCAGAAGCGCCGCGAGAAAGGCGAAGTAAGGCAGGGAAGTGGGAATTTCGCAAAGAACAGCGAACATGCCCAGCATGACAAGGGCAAGGGGGGCGACCGACTTGATGTTCGAGCCCGGGTCTTTTTTTTCTTCCGGCTCGCATTTTTCAATGTGGGCAGACAATATTTCGGAGAACTTTTTGTTGATGCGCCG
>JAITVU010000369.1 GCA_031285645.1 Oscillospiraceae bacterium
AATGCTGAAAATATGGCAGTAGGTTTTTTTAATAGCCAGAAAACCAACGCCGGACAAAAGCAGCGTGGCCATGACGGTGACAGCGATAAAGACCGATTCGATGCGCTGCATAAAGCGGCTTGTATAGTTGGCCTGGGCAATGCCCATGACGCCTGTCAACTGATTTTTTGACGCTGTGTAGGGCACGGCCATGTTATAGCACAGCGTTGACAGGATAAAGATAAAAGCGGCGATGCCGATGGCCCACAGCGCGGTTTTTTTGTAAGTTTTATGATCACCGAAGGAAGCGCCGAAGACACCGAGAACGACGATACCGCCAAATTCGGATACGAGTTTGACCCCACTGTAGGCGGTTGTGCCCGCGCCATACCCAAGAATGGGCGTCAGGAGGTTCACATCGTATTGTTTATGACACAAAGCGAGAATCATGACGATGGCAACAAGAATAATCGGCAGCATTAACGATACCGTTTTGGCCATCCCTTTGATGGAGTAGACGGCATAAACAGCTACTGCTGCCATTAAAAAAAGATCAATGGTCAGTGAGTTCATGTCCGTGTACGCGAAGAGCTGCAGGGTTTCCTCCGCCTGATTAATACAGGAGGCTGTGTAAGCGAAGAGGTAGATAATCAGCAGGACATGCATCAGCTTGGAGGCAATTTTTCCGTAGACCGTATCGAAAATTACCAGCAGATCCATGTTTTTATAGCGGCTGACCAGCAGCAGATAGAGGCTGAGAAATCCAAATCCCAGGCAGGCGCTGATGACCTGTGCGAGCCAGGCCGACGTGCCGACATCGTTGGTGAGATTCGGTATGACCTCATTGAAAATATGATAAAGAAAGGTGATGGTGAGCAGCGAGAACCCCTCGTAAAACGTCAGTTTTTCATCTTTACGCATCCGGCGGCCCTTCTTCCTTTTGCTTTCTGGCCCAAGGGCGTGAAATTCTGGGCGCTTGGACAGGCTTTTGCGGATGTAGTTCACGCGGCCTGTATTCTTGTTTCCACAGTGGGATTTGAATAGGCAGCGGGGTGTTGGCGCTCCACTTAAGCCCCTCCATGGAGAGCATGGGCACGCCGAATGAGTTCTGGTTTGCGAGGACGGTAATAACGGTCGACACGGCAATGGCAAGACCCAAAAACCCCAAAGACGCGCCCATGATGATGACAAAGATTTTGATAACCCGGATGCCGAACGCGAGATCGTAATCCGGCAGGGCCGCGTTGCCGACGCCGGAAAGGGCTACGATAATCAATGTGACGGGGCTGACCAGATTGGCCTCGACCGACGCCTGTCCCAAAATGAGGCCGCCGACAATACCGATGGCGCTGCCGAGCATGCCGGGAATGCGCAGGCTGGCTTCGCGCACAAGCTCGAAGAAAAGCTCCATGACAAGGACTTCAAAAAGCGAAGGGAAGGGAATGTTGGCGCGGGCGCTCATAATAGCGCCGAGCAGTGCGGTTGGAATCATCTCGCGGTGAAAAAGAATGAGGGCCAGGTAGGTGCCCGAGAGCATGGTTGTGCAAAAAAAGGCGAACAGTCGTATCATACGCGAAAAGGTGCCGCTCTGCCAGCGCTGGTTGCCGCCTTCCGGCGAATCCATCAATAAGGCGAGCGTGACGGGCAACACAATGGCAAACGGGGAGCCGTCAACCAGAATAATAATGCGGCCGCTGGCGAGATAGGACGCCGCCCGTTCAGGCCGTTCCGTGGAGAGCAGGGAAGGGAAAAGGGAGAAGGTGTTGTCCTCAATCATCTGCTCAACCATGCCGGATCCCATGATGTTGTCACCCTTGATGCTGCAGAGGCGGCGGCGCACCTCGTCGAGGATTTTTTTATTGACGACATTGTCCAGATACATGATCGAGCATGTGTCCTGATTGATGCCGCCGACCGGGATGAACTCGGAGCACAGCTCCTCCGTGCGCAGGATGCGGTGCATCTGCGTTGTATTGGTGCGCAGAGATTCGGTGAACGCTTCCTGCGCGCCCTTTATGGTATTCTCTGTTGTCGGCGTTGAGATGGAGCGATGTTCAAATCCCTTTGTTTCGCACAGATAGCAGACGTCGCTGCCGTCGAGAAAAATCGCGGTGTCGCCGGAAAGGACCGACTTGATTGCCTCTTCAATGGAGCTTGATGTTTTGAAGGAATTGGCTTGGATGACGTTTTCCGGCGCGACCTTTTCTTTTTCCCAGACCAAAAAAGGGCGCAGGATAAAGTCGTTCACCGTTTGGCCGCTGGCCATGCCGTCAATGAATACGATGAAGCAGGGCTGGCCGCTTTTTGTTTCAAACGTCCTGAAGACGATATCGTTGTTGTTTTCCGAGTGAAAACGCCTTTTCATGGTTTCAAGGTTGTCGGCGAGCTCTTTTGACAACTTTTCCTCTGTCTGCATGCATACACCACCTTATCTGCAGTATAAAAAACTTATAACCGTGTAGCAGGTTTAAAACGGCCACTTGATTTCACAGTGAAAGTAAAAAATAACCGGAACATTATAAATCATATTTCTTTATTATGACATGAAAAGATGGTGTTATACCGGAACAGTTGGCGGCGGTTGCCATAGAAGCTGGTTATTGACCAATAAGATGTCCGTAAAGGTCAATGAAAATAAAGCAAAAAACGACGAGAGGCCAATCCTCGCCGTTTTTATGTTGTGAGACAAAAGTTTTGGTCTGCATAAATCAGGTCAATTAATTATTGTGATTTTCATAGAGTTTCATACTAAACTCTCAAGAAAAAGCCGTAAAAATCGGGCAATGCGTTCTTACTATGAGACATGTTCTGAGCGACGATTGATTTATATCTTTTTACAGTGTTTGGTATAAGATGCCGAGTTATATTTAAGATTGTCGGGATATAATAATCTCAATACCAAATAAGGAGGTTCCTAATGTTTAAGCATGAAAAACAGCTCATGTGCGATGTGAAAGTCGAAAAACCCAACGGTCAATACGCCGTTATGCTGCAGGAGCAGTTGGGTGGCGGAAACGGAGAGTTAAAAGCCGCGATGCAGTACATCTCGCAGAGCTTCCGTGTAAAAGACCCCGAAATCAAAGATTTATTCTTGGATATCGGCGCTGAAGAACTGAGCCATATGGAAATCGTCGGCACTATGATCAATCTTCTTAACGGACATGAGGTTGATGTCAATCAGGTTGGCGCGG
>JAITVU010000378.1 GCA_031285645.1 Oscillospiraceae bacterium
CAGCGATTACAAATTCGCTTCAGTTCTGGTGGCACTCACAACAACCGTCAGCATGGTCGCATTGCCAATTTATGCCACCATCATCTCCTATTTCGGACTGTTTTCTTAAAAATAGCAACAAGAAATGTCATTAACCATCTATTGTGACGCAGCGTATAATAATATATGTAACGTATACCAAATTTTTTAATAAATATGGTATCATTTTGTAGTTTACATGGATTCACGCTTTATGTTATACTGTGTTTACATTACTTTTAAGGTGGTTATGTATTGGCGTTATTCTTATACAATTGGTATCGTACCTATATGAAGACGTGTAAAACGGAATTCTATGAACATATACAAGGCCTTTTGGATCACGAAACCGTCAAGTTGCTCGATAATTTCACCCAACATTTTAAGTATACGCGTTTGCGTCACTCGTTGGATGTCGCTTATTACAGCTTTTTTATCTCCAGGCTTTTTTGCCTCGATTCCCGTTCCGCCGCCAGGGCGGGGCTTTTGCACGATCTCTTTTTCCATGAAGAAGGTCAGCACAGCGGCAGTTTGCTGATCTCACATCCGCGCATCGCGCTTGAAAACGCGCGGCAGATCTGTTCATTGAACAAAGTTGAGGAAAATATTATCCTGCGCCATATGTGGCTGCTGACCCCTTGCCCGCAAAAGTATGTCGAGGGCTTTGTCGTGACCTTTGTGGATAAATACTGCGCCGCGAAGGAATTTATCGTCAGTACTTTTATGAAGAAGCATCGGATGCGCACGGCCTTTAGCGTCGGCGTCTGACGACCAAACGCCAATATTTTTTAACCCACCGGAAATCCGGTGGGTTTTTTGCGGTGTCGCCGTGAGCCGTATGGCAACAGGGATATAGTCAAACAACTTTGAAATGACCATATTTTAAAATTGTTTGACGCCGAAGAACGCACAAACCGCTTCGCGGCAACCGGCCTGGCGGCGAGGTTAAAAACGGGCGCCTGTTTTTTGGCCTGTTCTACTATAAATTTCATAACCTGCTTCATTTTTCTTGATTATCTCCTGTTATTTATGTATGATTAGTTTATGCATTTATACGACGATCCGATTAAAAAGCAGATAATAATGAGCCATGTGTTTTTGGTAAAACGCGTTCTGAGCGTCGTTATTATCGCTCTTTTTAGCGGATATCAGTATTACTGTCTGTAGACGTTATAAGGGAGGGTTTTTAATGGGACAGAGAAGCTTTTTGCGTTATGGCATGGTCGGCGGCAGTCTCAGTTCATTTATGGGGAATGTGCATCGTACGGCAATCGGTTTTGAGCGCGACGTTATTTTGACGGCGGGATGTTTTTCCTCCCGGGACGCCGTCAATCTTGAAACGGGTGAAGCGCTTGGGCTGGACCCCGCGCGCGTGTACCTCGATTTCTCCGAAATGGCCCGCGTGGAGAGCGAACGCGACGACGGCATTGATTTTGTTGTGATCGTCACCCCCAACAATGTCCACTACGAAGCGGCTAAGGCATTCCTTGAACACGGGATTAATGTTGTATGCGAAAAGCCGCTCTGTATCGAGCTTGACCAGGCTTTGGCACTTGAAAAGCTGGCCGATGAATCCGGTGTCCTCTTCGCCGTGACATATGCCTATACCGGCTATGCCATGGCCAAGCTGGCCCGTCAAATGATCAAAGAAGGAAAAATCGGCGAAGTGATCAATGTCAACGCCGAGTACCTCCAGGAGTGGCTCCTCAGCCAGGTCGGCGATTCCGGCGAAAGCCTCGGCACGCTGTCAACATGGCGCACCGATCCCAACAAAGCAGGCAACTCCAATTGCGTCGGCGACATCGGCACCCACATAGAGAGCATTGTCAGCTATATGACGGGCCTCGAGATCAAGCGCGTATCGGCGCGCGTGGATCGATTTGGCCATACGCTCGATCTCAACGCCAATATCCTGGTTGAGTATTCAAACGGCTGCCCCGGCCTTTATACCTGCTCCCAGGTTTCCGCCGGATATGGCAACGCGCTTGCCGTGCGTATTTTCGGCTCCAAGGGCGCCATTGAGTGGAAGCAGGAATCCCCCGACGAACTGCGTGTGACACTGCTTGGCCAGCCCGTGCAGACCTACTATCGCGGCACGGACAGCATTTACGGGCGCGCCGCACAGGTCAGCCGTATTCCGAGCGGCCATCCGGAAGGCTATTATGTGGCGTTCGCCAATACATACAAAATTTATACGAACGCCGTCAGGAAGAAGCTGAACGGCGAGCCCCTGATGGCTGAAGACCTTGATTTTCCCACAATCAGGGACGGCGTCGCCGGCGTCAAGTTCATCACCGCGACCATGGAGAGCGGCCGCAAGGATTCGGCCTGGGTCGAGCTTTAAGCCCCTGATGAGCCGTTACGTGAACCCGGCCGGCGCCAATCCATGCCGCCGCAGGCGGCTTAAATCCGCCTGCGGCGGATTTTCATGCGCGCCGTTCGGGCGCGCATGGGCGGATTGGCGGCCTGTGGGACCGGACATCCGGTACATATTTTGTATTCAAGTCCCCCCTACTCAGAAAAACTCGGAGGCTCATTATGTCTGTCCAGTCAATCAAGTCCAAACTTACCGATAAAATAAAGGCACTGGAGCCCGTCTTCCTCAATCTCAACACCGCGCTTAACAAAATGCCCGAACTCGGATTCAAGGAAGAAAAAACGGCCGAATTTGTCCGCCGGTTCCTCTGTGAGCATTTCCCGGAGGCTCATATTGAGCACGGTATCGCCTTAACGGGCATTAGGGCGACTGTGCCTTGCGGCAATCCACAGGGCATTAACCTGGCGCTGCTCTGCGAGCTGGACGCCGTCATCACGCCCGGGCATCCGGATGCGGACCCTGTGACGGGCGCGGCCCACTCCTGCGGCCATGCCACGCAAATCGCCGTTATGCTCGGCCTGATGTTGGCGCTAAAACAATCGGGCGTGATGGATGATCTGTGCGGCAGCGTCACATTCCTTGCCGTACCGGCTGAGGAATATGTCGAGCTTGAATACAGGCAGAACCTGCGTAAAACAGGCCGCGTCACCTACCTTTCCGGCAAACAGGAATTTGTGCGGCTCGGCGTGCTGGACGACGTGGATATCCTGATGATGGCCCACGCCCAGCCTCAGGCGGATAAAGGGGTTTTCTTCGTGGACGGCGGAAGCCTTGGTTTTACAGCCAAAATTGTGCGCTTTACCGGCAAGGAATCCCACGCGGGAGCCAGCCCGCACGAGGGCGTCAATGCGCTCAACGCCGCCACGGCCGCGATGATGTGCATACACTGTAACCGCGAGACCTTCCGGGACGAGGATCATATCCGTGTGCACCCTATCATTACCGCGGGAGGCGATCTTGTCAATATCGTCCCCGCCCATGTGACGATGGAGACGTTTGTACGCGGTAAAACAAAGGAGGCGATCGAGTCCGCCTGCGAAAAAGTTGACAGGTCAATTGCCGCGGGCTGTTTGGCTGTGGGCGCGACGGGTTTGATCGAGAACATACCCGGTTACCTGCCTATGCGTCAGGATAAAACGCTCAGCACCCTGTTCGCCCAAAACGCCGAAACACTGCCCGGCGCTGTCAATGTGGTCTGGAACAGGGACATGCCCGGCTCCTCTGATATCGGGGATTTATCTTATTTAATGCCCGTGATACAGCCCACCGTCGGCGGATACAGGGGCGAGGCGCACGCGGCCGAGTTTTGCATGACGGATCCTGAAACCACGCTCTTTCACACCGCCGCCGCCATCGGCATGACCTGCGTCGATTTGCTTGCCGACAATTCCGCCCTCGGTCAAAAAGTGGCGGAGCAATTCAGTCCCCTGCTTACAAAAGAGGGATATCTTGAGTATCTCGATGGCGCCTTTGAACTAAAATCCGTGCCCTGAGGATTACAATGAAATTCTTCGAACAGGTCTATGATGTTGTGCGCCAGGTGCCTGCCGGATGTGTCGTCACATACGGGCAGATCGCCCGACTTCTCGGGATGCCGCAAAATGCGCGGGCCGTGGGTTACGCCATGCGGGCTTCCCCGCCGGGTACCGCCTGGCACCGGGTGGTCAACAAAGCGGGCAAACCCATGAGCACGGACCAGCGCGCGCTGCTGGAATCGGAGGGCGTTACATTTAATGAAACCGGCTTTATCAATATGAAGGCGCATCTGTGGCTGGACGTATAATAATAATCGCTGAAAACGAATAGATTGCCGCCGCGCCAATGGCGCGGGGTGACGTATTGGACAACACCACCGGGGCAGCGTAAAACGCTGATTAAAAGCTTTAGTATAAAGCAAGAACCCATAATTCTATTGATTATGGGTTCTTCAGCGTGCAACAAAATTGCCGGGCTTGAACTGGACGTTTCGGGAACAAGGCCGCATCGCCCGGCTCCGCTGTTTATTTTCGCAGTATCCCGTTAACCGTCACGCGTTCTCCGAACAGCTCGTTATATAGTTGAGGATTACGCATACACAAATTAAGCTTTCCAAATGCGCCGTTTTGGAGTAAAATGGACAGGATATATGAAACAGGAAAACACAAGAGGAATACCGGGAGGATATCTATGGAGATCGGATTCGACAGCGAACAGTATATGAAGCGCCAAACCACTCATATTTTGGAACGTATTGACAAATGCCGCGGAAAG
>JAITVU010000421.1 GCA_031285645.1 Oscillospiraceae bacterium
TTTCCTCCGCTTCCTTGAGCACGAGCGAGCTGCCGGAAAGCACCGCCACGATGACGGGCTTGCCCGTCGCCAGAATGGCGCGCATCAGCCTCAGCTGGCTCTCTGGCAGTTCAAGGTCCTTTTTGTCGCCGCCCGCGTCGAGTGTGGGCACGCCGGTGTCGTTCTGCTCGCCCTCCATGGAGGCATCGAGGCCGAGGCAGAGCACAACGGCGTCGCTGCGCTGCGCCATGGCGATCGCTTCGGCGAGACGGTCGTCCTGCGCGCCAAGGTTCTCAACATGGTCTTTATACAGATGGCAGCCCTGGGAGTACCACACACGGCAATCATCGCCCATATACTGCTGGAAACCGTCGACAAGCGTGACATAGCGCGAGGGCGTTCCGCTGTAGTTGGCCTTGAGCGCCACTTCGCTGCGCGCGTTGGGCCCGATGACAGCCAGATTCTTGATCTTGGATTTATCCAGCGGCAAAAGGCCGGTATTCTTAAGCAACACCATGGATTTCTTCGCGGCCTTGAGTGACAAAGCATGATGTTCGGGGCAGTCGTTCACCTCGTAGGGAATGCTGTCGTACTCGCAGTCGGAGTCAAACATGCCAAGGCGCATCCGCGTCGTCATGGCGCGCTCACAGGATTGGCGCAGGTCGTCCTCTGTAATCAGGCCCTCGTCCAGAGCCGCCATGAGGTGGAGGTATGTGTTGCCGCAGTTGATGTCGCAGCCGTTTTTAATGGCGTACGCGGCGGATTCCGGGGCTGTTTTCGTCACGCCGTGACCGCCGTGGAAATCTTTGATGGCCCAGCAGTCGGAGACGACATGGCCGTCAAAGCCCCACGCGTCGCGCAAGGTATCCTGAAGCAGCGTCTTGGACCCGCAGCAGGGTTCGCCGTTCGTGCGGTTGTAGGCGCCCATGACGGATTCGACCTTGGCTTCCTCAACAAGCGCCTTAAACGCCGGCAGATAGGTGTCGGCCATATCCTGCTTGGAAGCGATGGCGTCAAAATGATGCCTGTCGTCCTCGGGGCCGCTGTGTACGGCGTAGTGCTTGGCGCAGGCGGCTGTCTTGAGATATTTGCCTTCGCCCTGCATGCCCTTGACAAACTCGACGCCGAGGCGGGATGTCAGATAGGGGTCTTCACCGTAGGTTTCATGGCCGCGGCCCCAGCGCGGATCGCGGAATATGTTGACATTGGGCGACCAGAATGTCAGGCCCTTGTAGATATCGCGATCGTTCTGGCGCAGGTTTTCGTTGTACTTGGCGCGGCCTTCCGTGGCGACGACATCCGCCAGCTCGCGCATGAATTTTCGGTCAAAAATAGCGGCGATACCGATCGCCTGGGGAAAGACCGTCGCGATACCGGCGCGGGCGACGCCGTGCAGCGCCTCGTTCCACCACTGGTAGGCGGGAATACCGAGCCGCTCGACAGCGGGCGCGTCGTAGCGCAGCTGAGACGCCATTTCCTCCGCCGTCATGCGGGAAACCAGATCTTTGGCCCGCTCCTTGAAGGACAGGCTTGAATCCTGATAAGGCAGTTTTGTGCTCATTGTACCATTCCTTTCAGTTTGCTCGAAAATATGACCATATTTTGACAGGCGGCCCGTATTGAACGGGCCGCCACTATATGCGGTATATGAGAATGACAGGATCGAGCGCCAGCCTTTTAAGCGCTTTTACAGACGGTTGCCGCGCGTATTGAACGGCCATGCTGATATGTTCTCATTGTATCACGAGCGCCATGTTATTGACAAGGATAAATATTGCTATAGAAAAGCCGTTTGTTGCCATATCGTGCAAATTCAGTGAAGCTTATGTGAAGGAAACAACTGTTACAATTCACACAAACGTCATACCGCCCTGACATTAAGGATGCATAATAAAGCCATACAAAACTTAGATGAAAGGATGATAACAATGACGTCCAAAAGAATGTCCGTATTTGCCATTGTCATGGCCGTTCTCGTAATCTGTTCCATGGCGCTGCAGTTTGTGCCTTACTTCCGGTATGACGGCGGCTCCGTCTCACTCGCGGGATACATGGCGTTTCCGCTTGAAAACAAGGATGCCACCGCTTATCTTGTTTCCCAGAACGAAGGGTTTGTGACAAATGATATTGTGGCCGAGTTCTTCACGCCCCTCATCGGCGGCATTATCCTTTTGATCCTGCTTTATAGGTACAGGGAGAATATGATTGTCATGGGCCTGTCGGGCGCATGGGGGCTGAGCGGGATGCTGATTTTCGCGCTGAATTCCAGTTTGCGTCTCGGGGGCGGCGCGCGCATCGCCAATATCGCTGTTTTTACAGCGGCGGCGGCTGTATCGGCCGCTTACCTTATCGCGCGCATCCAGTCACGCCGGCACAGTGACAGGCTTGCCGAAAATCATAAAGGCAAAGAGGAATTGGCCGCCCAGCACAGTTGAACAGTTAAGATTTTTATGCCCGGTTCTTACACGTTCACATCGCTCTCTTTTCATATATTGCTCAACAGGAAAACAACCGGAAGACAGCCTGTCTTCCGGTTCTTTTCCTGATTCCAGTAAAAAAGTTTAGTCCGTAAAGGCATTGTTAAAGCAAGTCCGCCGGAAGCCGCAAATCCGCCGCGCTTTTAAAAGCGCGGCTCCATCGCGCGGCAAGCCGCGCGATGGCCTTGGCGGCAA
>JAITVU010000057.1 GCA_031285645.1 Oscillospiraceae bacterium
GATATTTCTATCATGAGTTTTTGGAAATAAGCGCTGCGCATCCCATTCACGGTGTTTTTGTGCTGTTTTGATGATAAAAGGGGTTCAATACCGGCGTTTTTTTCCAAACTGGGAATTGAAATATTTGTTATTTTGTTTTATAATATTTTAGATTGTAAAATGTTTAACAAAGACGGACTATAATGAAGGGTGGCAATCTGGACATGACAGCTCTGAACAAGAAGACGGTCGAGGATATCGACGTACGCGGAAAGCGGGTATTGGTCCGCTGTGATTTTAACGTGCCCCTTAAGGATGGAAAGATATCAAACGATAAACGCATTGTGGCGGCTTTACCCACAATTGACTATCTCGTGAAGCAGGGAGCGAAGGTTATTCTCTGTTCCCATCTCGGGCGTCCGAAGGGCGAAGCGAACCCGGAATTTTCGTTAGCGCCTGTTGCGGCGCGCCTCAGTGAACTGCTGGGCAGGAATGTTGTCTTCGCGAGCGATGTTATCGGTCCGGATGCGAAGCAAAAGGTCGCGGCGCTTGAAGAAGGCGGCGTGATGCTGCTTGAGAATGTCCGCTTTCACAAAGAAGAGACGAAAAATGATCCGGCCTTTGCCAAAGAGCTGGCGTCACATGCCGATATTTTTGTCAACGACGCTTTTGGTTCGGCGCACCGCGCCCATGCGTCAACGACGGGCGTCGCCGATTATATCCCGGCCGTTTGCGGCTATCTGATTCAAAAGGAAATTCAGTTTATGGGCGGCGCGCTTGAAAATCCCAAACGCCCGTTTGTGGCGATATTGGGCGGCGCCAAGGTGTCCGATAAAATCGGCGTCATCAATAATCTCCTGGATAAGGTTGATACCCTGATCATCGGCGGCGGCATGGCCTACACGTTTTTCAAAGCCAAAGGCAATTCGATCGGCAACTCCCTGTGCGAGGAAGACAAGCTTGATATGGCCCTTGAGCTGCTTAAAAAAGCCGAGGATAAGGGCGTTAATATGCTGTTGCCGGTTGATAACAGGGCCGGGGATAAATTTGACGAGAACTGCGACACCATGCAGGTTGACTCCGACGATATCCCCGACGGCTGGATGGGCATGGATATAGGGCCTAAGTCCGAAGCGCTTTTTTCCAATGCCATAAAGGGCGCCGGCACTGTGATCTGGAACGGCCCCATGGGTGTTTTTGAGATGGACAAATTTTCCGGCGGCACCTACGCCATCGCGAAAGCCGTGGCTGATTCCGGTTCTGTTTCGATCATTGGCGGCGGCGATTCCACCGCGGCGGTTACGAAATCGGGCTATGCGGATAAAATGAGCCATATTTCCACAGGCGGCGGCGCGTCACTCGAATTTTTAGAGGGTCTTGAGTTGCCCGGCATCGCCTGCCTCAATGAAAAATAGTCAGAAAACATGGCGGCGCGGGCAGTGTATGCCGCGCCGCCCGTTTTATACTTGAAAATGACAATCGGCGGCGAAATGGCATCGAAATTATGCATTACACCGGCGCCGTAAATCACCTTTGGCAGCTTGCGGCCAAAGGCCGCGCTTTTAAAGCGCGGCGGATTTGCGGCATTAAGTCGGAGCCGCCTGCCGGGACGATGTTTAAGCTCGTATCAAATGTCAGGCCATTGTTTTAAGTTGCAAAAGATACATAGTATTTATATTAAGGAGTCGGACAATGAACAAGAAGCTGAGAAAGGCTTGTATAGCCGGAAACTGGAAAATGAATAAAAACCGCGCTGAGGCTAAGGCCCTGATTGCGGAAATGACGCCGCTTGTCAAGGATGCAGGTTGCGATGTCGTTATCTGCGTCCCATACACAAACCTTGAGACGGCGCTTGAAGCGACGAAGGGAACCAATATCAAGGTCGGCGCCCAGAACTGCCATTGGGAGGCTTCCGGCGCTTTTACGGCCGAGATATCGGCCGGGATGCTCAGTGAGATGGGCGTGCCTTACGTCATCATCGGGCACTCCGAGCGCCGGCAGTATTTCGGCGAAACGGATGTGACGGTCAACAAACGCGTCCGCGCGGCCCTTGACGCGGGACTGACCGTAATCCTGTGTGTCGGCGAGTTGCTCGAGCAGCGCGAGCAGGGCGTAACGGAGGAAATATGCGCCATGCAGACCCGCATCGCATTGGGCGGCGTCGGTAAAGAAGAGCTTGCGCGCATCATCATCGCCTATGAGCCCGTTTGGGCCATCGGCACCGGCAAAACGGCGACGGCGGCCCAGGCAAACGAGGTCAACCACTTTATCAGGACTGTTGTGGAGAAATTATACGGTCAATCGGCCGCGGACGCCATGACGATCCAGTACGGCGGCTCCATGAACGCGGCAAACGCTGAGGAGCTTCTTGATCAGGCGGATGTCGACGGCGGCCTTATTGGCGGCGCGTCCCTCAAAGCGGCGGATTTTGCCGCGATTATAAAGGCGGCGTCAAGGTAGATTGTTGGGGACAGAGCGCCCGGCCAATACGGCGAACGGCTAAAGGCCGTTCGCGTCCCGGGGCCGAAGGCCCCGGACCCGGCGTTTTAACGCCGGGATTGGCCGGGATTCCCGGTGGCTAAATATCCGGGCTTTATAACAGACATCTTCTTTTAAAGTTTTCCAGGGAAAACAAGAGCGATGGAAACATGATGAATACGCTTCAAAAAATATAGATTTGGAGAATCAACATGAACAGACCACTGGCACTGATTATTCTCGACGGTTTCGGCGTCAATGATTCCGATTACGGCAATGCGATCAAGGCGGCGCAAACGCCGAACCTGGACCGCTACTTCGCCCAGTATCCCCACACGCAAATCGGCGCGTCCGGTATGGACGTGGGCCTGCCGGAAGGGCAGATGGGCAACTCCGAGGTGGGACACACCAACATCGGCGCGGGCCGGGTTGTCTATCAGGAACTGACCCGCATCACAAAGTCCATACAGGACGGCGACTTCTTTACAAACGAAGTGCTGCTTGCCGCGATCGAAAACTGCAAAAAAAACGGCTCCGCCCTGCATTTGATGGGCCTTTTGTCGGACGGCGGCGTCCATTCGCACAATAAACATCTGTATGCCTTGCTGGAAATGGCCAAAAAAAACGGCTTGACCGATGTTTACGTACACGCCTTTATGGATGGCCGCGATGTGCCGCCCAATTCGGGTAAGGGCTTTATTAAGGAACTCAGCGATAAAATGGCTGAGATCGGCGTGGGCAAAATCGCCACAATAATCGGCCGCTATTACGTCATGGATCGCGACAACCGCTGGGAGCGCGTCGAGAAAGCGTACGACGCCATGGTCTATGGCGAGGGCAATATGGATGCCCAGGTGCTTGACGTGATGCAGAGATCATATGATAAAGATGTGACGGACGAGTTTGTTCTGCCCACTGTTTGTGTTCAGGGCGTGGGCTTGAAGGACAACGACTCCGTGATCTTTTTCAATTTCAGGCCCGACCGCGCGCGTGAGATTACCCGCGCCCTGATTGATCCTGACTTTACAGGGTTTAAGCGCCGTTCGGCGCTGAGCCTTCACTATGTGTGCATGACGCAGTATGACGCGACCATGCCCAATGTCTATGTGGCGTACCGTCCCGTCAGCCTGACGAACACATTCGGCGAATACCTGTCTCAAAAGGGGCTTAAACAGCTGCGTATCGCGGAAACTGAAAAATATCCCCATGTGACCTTTTTCTTTAACGGCGGCGCGGAAGCGCCGTATGAAGGTGAGGATCGCGCCCTTATCCCGTCGCCCAAAGTCGCGACTTATGATCTTAAGCCCGAAATGAGCGCCTATGAGGTCACGGATGAGATGCTCAAAAGGCTTGACTCCGATAAATACGATGTGATTATCCTCAATTACGCCAACTGCGATATGGTCGGGCACACGGGCGTTTTTGACGCCGCCGTGTCCGCTGTTGAGGCTGTGGATATATGCCTTGGCAAAGTGGTGGGCAAAATACTGTCCATGGGCGGGGCGGCCCTGATCACGGCCGATCACGGCAACGCCGATGTGATGTATGAAAAAGACGGCTCCGCCTTTACGGCGCACACAACGAATCCCGTCCCTCTCATCGTTGCCGGTGCGGGCAATTGCGGCCTCCTTGCAAACGGCGAAGGGCGGCTTGCCGATTTGGCGCCGACAATGCTGAAACTTCTTGGCCTTGAGAAGCCGGCGGAAATGACCGGCCGGTCTATCATTCTTTAAGGCGTCAAATTAGCGCAGCCCCAATACCGCAAATCCCCTTGGCGGTTTACCGCCAAGGAACTGCGCATGCCCACATGCGCAGTGACGCCGCGCTTTATCAAAGCGCGGCGGATTTGCGGCTCC
>JAITVU010000062.1 GCA_031285645.1 Oscillospiraceae bacterium
ATGATCAGGGATGACGCGGGACAGTATGTATTGGGCGCCGAGAATCCCCGGGCGCGTGATCATGGCGTCAAACGCACACGCTACATGGCCCCTGTGAGTGAATTTTCAGGATACGCCCGGCGGGACGCCGACACGCGCATCAGGCAGTCAATGCTGAGCCGCGAAGCGTTCAGGGTTACGGTGCCCGATCTCATTGATGTGCAGGCGGGGCAGGGGGCGGGCATCGAGCACGACGTGCTGCGGCGTTACAACCTTGTTGTGGCGCGGTGGCAGTATAAAATCGATCATACGGGACACTTTACACAACTCACATTGGCGAGGACGGAGGTGTGATGATCATGATAAAGGACACACAGAACAGGCCTGAAACCCCTGTAATCGCGCAGGTCAGCTATTCCGAAGGCGCGGGATTTGGCGCTGTGGGCGAAAGCGAACACAGGCAAATTCCCGTATTCGCGCCCCGCGGCATCTGCTACCGTCCCTGCGAGGGCGACAATCTCCTTCTGATCCCTGTGGACGGCGCCGACGTCTGCGCGGGGGTCCTGTCGGGCGAAAACCTCGAACCTGGCGAACTCGCGCTTTCATCCGCGGGCGGGGCGCGTATCCTGCTTAAAAAAAACGGGGACGTCGTCATTAACGGCGTCGTCATCAGCCGGGACGGCGTTGTCACGCCGCCGTAGCTGCGATACCAGCCGAATGAAGGGTAAGGCTTTTTAATTATGAACCATGGGGTTTATAGTAAAGCCCGAGTTTACATCGGGTGTTTTATTATGAACAACGACATCCTGACATATTGAATGCTGTTATTAGTTGCATTTGAACGCATCTGAATCGGAGGTGTCTATGGACACAAAGTTAAGTGGGGGGGATCACGCCGTGGACAGCCGCGGTATTCCCATCAGGCTGACGGGAGCCGACGAAATCATCCAGCGCGCCCTGATCCGCCTGAGTGTGAAAAAAGGCGCTTTTGCGCCTGATCCCGGTCTCGGCAGCGAGCTGTACAGGCTGGCCGGGTGTAAAAGCGGGGACCGCGACCGCGTCGCGCTCGGCTACATAAAGGAAGCGCTCGTACCGCTGCCGCAGATCACGGTCGACTCGGCGGTCTGCACAATGCGGACGGACGGCGCGCTGGATATCAAAATCGAGGCCGGTATCGAAAACGGCCGCTACTCACTGGAGGTGAACAACATTGAGTGACCCGACATACGCGGACATCCTGGCGCTGATGCAAGAGCGGTACCGGGAGCTGGCGGGCTTTGAAGCCGACGACGCGTCCGATATTGGCATTCGCCTCAAAGTCGTGGCGCAGGAGGTGAGCGGGCTTTACGCACATTGCGCCGAAATGCGGCGGCAGGCCTTTGCCCAAACCAGCACCGGCGCATATCTTGACATGCACGCCGAAACACGGGGGCTTGCGCGCAAGGAGGCCATTCCGGCAAAGGGTATTCTGCGCTTTACGCGCGCCATTCCGACGTCAAGCGACATCCACATAGACGCGGGCGTTATTTGCGCGACGCGGCCCGATTTGCCGGTCCGTTTTGAGACGACGGAACCGGCGGTTCTGGCCGCCGGTCAGACGCAGGTTGATATTCCCGCCGTGGCGGTGGACGCGGGCCGTTGCGGCAATGTCGCCACAGGCAGCGTATGCCTGATGATCACGCCCGCTGTCGGCATAACGGGGGTGGGCAATCCGTCGCCTTTTAGCGGCGGGGTGGACGGCGAGGACGACACGGCTCTGCGCGAGCGCCTGCTTGAAAGCTACCGCAATATTTCAAACAGCGCGAACAGCGCCTTTTATTATGACAAAGCCATGGGCTTTACGGGCGTTGAGTCGGCGGCCGTCATTCCGCGCGCGCGCGGGCGCGGCACTGTGGACGTTGTGATCCACCCGGCGCGCACTGTGGACGCCGGCGCCGTTGCGACCGGGCTGCAGCGGAAGCTGAGCGCCGAGAAGGAGATCAACGTGGATGTTTTGGTGCGCGCGGCCACAGTGCGCACACAGGCGGTAACGGCTGAAATATCCGTGGAGGAGGGCAGCGGCTTCGACGCTGTATCCGGCGCGTGCCAAAAGGCCGTCGAAGCGCATATTGAGGGGCTGGCGGTGGGTGAACGCATGCTTTTGGCAAGGCTCGGCGCGGCCATCCTCGCCGTGGACGGTGTGTACAATTATAAACTCACGGGCCTGCAGGGCGACGTCATACCCGCGCCGGACGAGGTCATACGGCCGGGCGCTGTCGGCCTGGGCCGGATTGCATAGGGGGATATATGGGCCAATCAAGCGAAAACATGCAAGCCGCCCTTTTATCGACAGGGCTTTACAGCCTCGGTGAAGGCAGTCTCGTCGCGGCTGAACTGGACGCGTATGACGCCGCCTTTTCCATTATTGAGGCGCTGTTGCGCGATATGGAGGCACAGGTGTTTGTGCAAACGGCGACGGGCGACGCCCTGGCCGCCCACGAAAAGCTGGTGGGACTCGGGGTGCGGGCCGGGCTTCCGGATGAGAGCCGACGTGACCTTGTCTGCTACCGCCGCAGCGTCGCCGCCTCGGATTTTACGCTGCAGGGGATGCTGCGCTCCATGCGCGCGGCGGGCCTTGACGCGGCCATCACGGAACACAGCCCCGAGGAGCGCCTCACTGTGCAGAGCAACAGTTTTATCGACGCTTTTGACGGCATGGACGCCGTTAAGGCGCGGCTGTCGGCCATGCTGCCCGCCCACCTCGACTGGGAATTCGACACCGGCGTCCTCACATGGGATATGTTTGACGCCAAAGACCCAAACTGGGACGCATGGGACGCCATTGATTTCAGCTGGGATATCTTCGATATCGACGGGCACAACCTTTTCTAAAATAATATGAAAAACATAAAGGAGAAATAAAAATGTCAAATCCATGGAACGCGAGCAGCACGGGAAAAACACAGAACTACAAGCTGGACCAGTGGCAGGCGGGGGATAAGCCCGGCATGGCCGACTTTAACTATGATAATTTTGAGATTGACAAGGCGCTGGGACAGCTTAATGCATCAAGAGTAACGACCTGTTTTAGAGCGCTGCCCCGCGCGCGTCGCAAAGCGCCCGCATTGTAATAATGACCTTTTCCCTGTTCTGCGGGCGCGGGTAGAAAGTTGACGCGCCGCAGCGCGTCGTTTCAATGCCCGCTGTGACATTATACGCGCGCGGTAGGACCCTTCCAACGTTAAACGTACCCAGACTCTTTAATTCTCCCTGTTATCCATATCCGGGCGGGTCCGGGAGGTGGCCCCTCCCGGCGTCCTTTGCTTCCTTTCCGACGCGGGAAAGGAAGTGCCCGACGCGGCATCAGCGACAGGCCCGGCTGTACAGCAGCGCTTAAAAAAGAATAGAAAAATAAAAAGGAATAGAAAGCGCAGGTTAATTAAGACGACAGGAAGCTTACAAAATAATAACTCATATTCAGCTAAAACCGGGTATTCATTGCCCGCACGAAAGGACTGATCCTTATACCCAGCAGCGGCAAAACAACACATCTGGCCTTAAACAGATGGCTCGGCGCCGACAAGCCGAAAAAGGACGACTTTAACGCCGACAACCAGAAAGTGGACGACGCGCACGCGGCGCTCAAAACCGAGGTGACGCAGCTTGCGCAGAGCGCGGGCGCGCACGCTTCCAATACAGGCGTACATATAACGGGGGCGGAGCGCGCCGCATGGAACGCCAAGGACAAATCCGTCACCGGCACATACCAGGGCGACGGCAACACGCAGCGCAAAATCACCCTCGGTTTCCGGCCCCGGTTCGGCATTGTATACGGCATCGGTGTGCCGCTTACAATGGTGGAGTGGGACATGCAGAACTGCACGGTTTATTCCGGCTTCTTTTCCTCGTCGGGCAATAGCGAGGGCGTGAGCGCGGACGCGACGGGATTTACCGTGACAAACCACGCCATGGTGCGCCCGAACGGTTTTACCATTAAGATGAACGCGACGGGGACGACCTATGTCTATGTCGCCTGGCAGTAACGAAAACACGATTAAAATACCCGGATACGGCGCAAGCCGTATCCGGGTATTTTAAAAGATTGATTCTACCGCCGGCCTGAGCCACCCGGCCCGCCCGCGCTGCGCGCAGCGCGGCGGCAGGGGCTTCGCCCCTGCCTGTCCGGCGGATGCGAAGCAATTTGCCGGGCGCGGGCCGGGAACTTACTGCTGCGGGATATTCTTCATCGTCAGCGAGATGCGTTTTTTACCCACGTCCACGGAAAGCACCCTGACTTTGACAATATCGCCGATCTTCACGGCGTCAAGCGGATGCTTGATAAAGCGGTCGGCGAGCTGAGAAATGTGTACAAGCCCGTCCTGATGCACGCCGATATCGACAAAAGCGCCGAAATCAATGACATTGCGCACCGTGCCGCTCAGGATCATATCCGGCTCCAGATCCTCTATGGAAAGCACGTCCGTGCGCAGCAGCGGCGGGGGCAAAGTATCGCGCGGGTCGCGCCCGGGCTTGAGAAGCTCGTCGATGATGTCGGTGAGCGTCGGCACGCCGATACCGGCGTCCTCGGCGATGCGGGCCTGGCCTATGGCCGCCGCCTTGCTCTTGAGGTCGGCGATGCCGCCGCTTTCTATATCGGCGAGCTTATAGCCGCATGCGTCGAGCACAATCTTCGCCGCGGCGTAGCTCTCGGGGTGCACGGCCGTGTTGTCGAGGATGGTTTTACCGCCCTTTACGCGTAAAAAGCCCGCGCACTGCTCATACGCTTTTTTGCCGAGCTTGGGTACTTTGAGCAGCTGTTTGCGGTCGGTAAAGCGGCCGTTTTCCTGCCTGTACGCCACGATGTTTTTAGCCACCGTGGCGTTGACGCCCGCCACATACGAAAGCAGGGAATGTGAGGCGGTATTGAGGTCCGCGCCGACTGTATTGACGCAGTTTTCCACCACGCCGCCAAGGGCCGTTGACAGTTTGGCCTTGGGCATGTCGTGCTGGTATTGGCCGACGCCGATGGCTTTCGGATCGATCTTGACCAGTTCCGCCAGCGGGTCCTGGATGCGGCGCGCGATGGAAACGGCGCTGCGCAGGCTGACATCAAATTCCGGAAACTCCTCCGCGGCGAGTTTTGAAGCGGAGTAAACCGACGCGCCGGCCTCGCTGACAACCATGTAGGAAACGGGCGTGTCCAACTCGGAAATAAGCTCCGCCACAAATATTTCCGATTCGCGCGAGGCTGTTCCGTTGCCGATTGAGATTACAGTGACGCCGTGTTTTTTAATGAGCGCCTTGAGTGTCTTCTTCGCGTCCTCGGTTCTGTTCTGAGGCTTGGTGGGGTAAACGACCGTGG
>JAITVU010000145.1 GCA_031285645.1 Oscillospiraceae bacterium
ATCATAGCATGATTTTGCCAATCCATGCTATAATAAGCGCAAAGCACCTGCCCTTTATGGAGAGGCTTTGCACACAATAATTATTTTGGAGTTATATGAATGAACAAGCTGGCTTCCACCATTTTCAGAGAGCGGCCCGACACTCGGTCCGGAGCGAAAATCGCCGTCTACAATACGGCCATCATGCTGGGAATCCTGGCCATTACCATATTATTTACCGAGCTGCTCTTCTACATGCATGCGGGGGATCAAAGCCTCACAATGCTCTATTTGCTGTCCGTGCTGATCATTTCCCTTATCACGCCCAGCTATGTTTACGGCATCGCCGCCGCCCTCATCGCGACGCTGGCCTGTGATTTTTTCATCACTGAACCCCGGCTGGGATTCAGCTTCACGCGGGGCCTGCCCATCACGCTTGTGACGATGCTTGTGGCGACTTTCCTGATCAGCACACTGACCGTACAGGTTAAAAGCCAGCAGCGTCTGGCCACCATACGAGAACAAAGGATGCAGCTTCTCTACGAAATCAACCAAAAGCTGCTGGCGGCCAGGGACCTTGAAACAATCATCAGCCTGACGGCCGACTATTTAATAGAAAACCTCAAACGCTCCGTGGTCTTTTATACCGCCGATCCGGTCATGGACCCTCAAAGCGGCCATATTCGGATATACGGCGACAGCGGCAGCGCCGATATCTTCAGCAACGAAAACGAGATCAAGCGCGTACACAGGATATTCCGGCACGCCGCGGCGTCCCTGGATATGGACGACGCGGCTTACGGCGTCGTCTACGTTCCCGTTGTCTCAAAAGAGACCATCCTGGGCGTCATCGGCATTAACTGTGAGAACCGGAACCTGGAGCAGGGAAAATATAATTTCATCCAGATGCTTTCCGGCCAGGTCGCGCTGGCGCTTGAACTGCAGTATCTTTCAAACGAGCAAAACCGCATCCTTGTGGATGCCGAAAAGGAAAAAATGCGCGGCACCCTCCTGCGTTCCATATCCCATGATTTGCGCACACCGCTGACAAGCATCCTCGGCGCGGGTTCCACCATCCTTGAGCAAACGGATATGGACAGGGACACGGTTGAAAATCTGACAACGGATATATGCGACAACGCCAAGTGGCTGATCCGCATGGTTGAAAACATCCTGACCATAACCAAAATCACAAGCGACACCATGACGCTCCATAAAAAGCCGGAAGCTGTGGAGGAAGTGATCTCCCACACCGTTTCAATTGTGCGCAAACGCTTTCCCGGCTGCAACATCCATGTGCGTATTCCGGACGAACTGCTGATGGTGCCGATGGACGCGACACTGATCGCGCAGGTCCTCATCAACCTGCTGGAAAACGCGATTAAAAACTCGCCTGAAATTTCCCTGATTCTCATGAATGTGCGCAGGCACGAGACCTATGTCCAGTTTGAGGTCAGCGATAACGGCAGCGGCTTGCCCGAACACCTGCTCGACGATTTATTTGAAATCCATCCGCCGCATATTGAACAGGCTGTCGACGCATCGCGCGGAATGGGCATCGGCCTCTCTATTTGCCGAACCATTATTCAGGCGCACGGCGGGTATATCGAGGGGCATAACCGCAGCGAGGGCGGCGCCAAATTCACTTTCTATCTGCCGCTTGGGGAGGGTAGCCGCCATGGCAGCTGAAGCGAGCATTCTGGTTGTTGAGGATGAAAAGGTGATCAGCAACTTTTTGCGCACGGTCCTGGCCGCGCACGATTACAGCGTTTTGCACGCCGCGACCGGCAGCGAAGCTGTTTCCATGGCCGCGTCTTACAGCCCCAGCCTGATGCTCCTTGATCTGGGGCTCCCCGATATTGACGGCATGCATGTGCTTTCCAGCGTTCGCGGCTGGTCGGACATGCCCGTTATTATTGTCTCGGCCCGGCAGGATGAATATGAAAAAGTAGCGGCCCTGGACGCAGGCGCCAACGATTACGTCACAAAACCGTTTGGGAACAGCGAGTTGCTGGCGCGAATCCGCACGGCGCTGCGCCAACATGATAAAATGTCCGGTTACCGCATGGAGAGCCGCTTTACGTCCGGTGGGTTTGTCATCGATTATGTCAAACGCCTTGTCAGCGTCGATCATCGGGACGTTCACCTCACGCCGATCGAATACAAAATCATGGTCATGCTTTGCCGCAACGCGGGCAAGGTGCTTACGCACGACGCCATTATCAGGGAAATATGGGGCCCGTTTGCCAGCGACACGCAGGTTCTGCGCGTCAACATGGCCAATATAAGGCGTAAGATTGAAAGAAATCCGGCCGATCCGCAATACATTCTGACAGAAGTCGGCGTCGGATACCGCATGACGGAAGCGGACGGGGATTGAAATGTTTATGATATTGCCACATTAGTTAAAACTCAACCTGCTTTAAACCGCGGCGCGCGTCGTTTGCCGCGTCCTTAAAATTGTCTGGCAATTTTAAAGCTGTACTGCTGTAACAGTTGAATAATGACGGATTTTGAGGTATCATTAATTATATGGGTATATGAGCGTCCAAACAGTATGCGTCTGTTTGTTATTTTGACTATGGGAGGCTATATATGGACCAGGTAAGCAGAATTCACGTCGCCCTTGACAAAACCCTGATTGCCAATCTGATCAACGGCCTGTACGGCGGCGCAAAAAGAAAGGTATTGAAAGTCGTTATCGACATCGACGGCCGGTTTCATGTCGAGTCGAAGGACCTCAGAATGACCATCACCTTTGATACAGGCGGCCAAAGCATCAAGACCATTCATCTTCACAACGAAAAACATTATACCGAAATCACCGAGCAGGATATCAGGGACGCGGGGCTGACATCTGTGGCAAACGATGTTGTCCGGGAGCTGAAAGAAAAATTCAGTGCCGTCCACCACAGCCTGTCGGACAGCATCGCGGTCTTTGGCCGCACCTATGGCGGAAACTGACATATAAATTTATAAAGGCGCGCCGGGCAATGTGGTTTGGCGCGCTGTTTGCGCGCCATCAGGATCAATCCGTTTGATTTGTGCCCCGTTTACCGCAAAAATATACTTTACATCCCCTGTGAGATATTGTAGAATAGTTTGTGATACCGGCTGTCCCGCGGCACTTCCGTTTTATCTGCAAAGCCGGCATAACATAAGTTCCATCGATTGGGTTTATACGCAAAAAAATGATTGGAGTGATGCTATGTCGTCGCAATATAAACGGGTCCTGCTAAAAATCAGCGGCGAGGCGCTGGCGGGAGAAAGTGGGTTCGGACTTGATTACGACGTGGTTTTTCGTATATGTGAAAGCATTAAGCAATGCCTTGACCTGGGTGTTCAAATCGCCATTGTCGTTGGCGGGGGGAATTTCTGGCGGGGGCGTACAAGCGGTAAAATGGACCGGACGCGCGCCGACCACATGGGCATGCTGGCGACAGTCATGAATTCTCTCGCTTTGGCCGACGCGCTGGAAGCGCAGGATGTCAATGTCCGTGTCCAGACAGCCATTACCATGCAGCAGATCGCGGAGCCCTATATCCGCAATCGAGCCGTCAGGCATCTGGAAAAAGATCGCGTCGTGATATTCGGATGCGGTTCCGGCAACCCCTTCTTCTCGACCGATACAACCTCGGCGCTCCGGGCGGCCGAAATTGACGCCGATATTTTCTTTAAAGCCACCATGACCGACGGCATTTATGACAGTGACCCGAAATTGAACGCCGACGCCAAGAAATACGACGAGATCACCTACTCAAAAATTATGGCGGACAACCTTAAACTGATGGACTCCACCGCCACTTCCCTTTGTAAGGACAATAACATTCCGATCCTTGTTTTCAATATATCCGATCCCCACAACATCGTCCGGGCTATGAAAGGCGAAAAAATCGGGACGATTGTTCGGGCATGATCTCACATTTACTTTCTTAAACGACGGAAAGGATGAAATACATGGATAACGAAATTAAGAATTTTGAAGAAAAGATGCAAAAGACGATCAGCGTTCTGCATAACGAGCTCTCTTCCGTGCGTGCGGGGCGCGCGAATCCGGCCATCCTTGACAAGGTTATGGTTGATTATTACGGCACGCCGACGCCCATTCAGCAAATGGCTGCCGTATCCGTTTCCGAAGCGCGCATCCTCGTTATTCAGCCCTGGGATAAAAGCATGATCGCGGCGATTGAGAAAGCGATCCAGAAATCCGACATCGGCATTAACCCGAGCAATGACGGCAACGTCATCCGCATCGCCTTCCCCCAGCCGACCGAGGAGCGCCGCCGTGAGCTCTGTAAAGAAGTGCATAAGATAGCGGAGGATTCCAAAATCGCCGTCCGCTCCATACGCCGTGACGCCAACGAGAAGTTCAAGGCGCTGAAAAAGAAAAGCGAAATCACTGAGGACGACCTTAAAGATCTTGAGAAAGAAATCCAGACCCTGACGGACAACTTTATCAAAGAAGTTGATAAAATAGCCGCCGCGAAAGAGAAAGAAATTCTTGAAATTTAACGCAAAAGATAATAAAATATAAAGGCATTTATACGCAAGTGTCTCGCGCAAGCGGGACACTTCGGATTATATAGTCAAACAGTTTAAAACAGGCCGTTATATATATGCTGTTAACAATTTAATTATTTTAATTGGAGTTACTCTTAAATATATGCAAAAAAAAGAGCAAAATAATGATATTCCGCGCCATGTCGGCATCATAATGGACGGAAACGGCCGCTGGGCCGTCAAGCGCGGCATGCCGCGCAAGGCCGGATATAAATACGGCGCCGACGTCTTCACAAAAATAGCGCGGTACGCGGCGAAACTTGGCGTTGAATTCCTGACCGTTTACACATTTTCAACCGAAAACTGGAGCCGCCCGCCCGAAGAGGTTGCCGCCATCATGGATCTTTTGCGAACTTTCCTCAGGGACGCGGAGAAATATCGCAAGGACAACATGCGCCTGATCGTGCTGGGCGACCCTGCCCCGCTGGCTTCTGATATTCAAAAAGAAATTGAGCGTATTCACAGAGAATCCAGCGGCAACACCGGCATGACCGTCAATATCGCCCTCAATTATGGCGGGCGCGACGAACTTGTACACGCCGCAAGGGCGCTTATGAGCCGGTTTCGTGACGGTATGATCACCGATATCGACGCTGTCACGGCCGATGATTTCGCGGCCTGCCTCTACACAGCCGGTCAGCCGGATGTGGATCTTATCATCCGCGCGGGCGGTGAGATGCGCCTATCAAATTTTCTGCTTTGGCAGAGCGCTTATGCGGAATACACGTTTCCTCAGGTGTTGTGGCCCGATTTCACCCCGCGTCACTTCGACGAGGCCCTCGACGCCTATGCCCGGCGAGACAGGCGTTTTGGCGGCGTATAATCTCCGCCGACAACAATAGAAACGGGGCATTTTATGAAACAGCGCGTTATATCCTCACTGATCGGCCTTGGCGTCCTGGTCGTTGTCTTCTTCTTTTTAGACACGCTTTTATTTAATATTGTCATCGGCCTCATCGGCGTTTTGGCTGTTCTTGAACTGCTCAACGCCGTTAAATGCACGCGGTTCCGTGCTTTAACGGCGCTCGGCGTCTTTATCGCCGCCGCCATACCCTTCGCCCAGGAACACAATGTGCGCGTACTGATGCCCGCAATCCTGTTCGTGCTTGTTTTGGCATTCTTTATCATCCTGCTCAAAGATCACGAAAAGCTGCGCGTGGAACAAGTGGCGATGGTCTTTTTATTCTCCGTTTTCGTCCCTGTTTTCTTTTCGTCCGCAATCTATCTGCGCAACAGTTTTGGCGCGGGCGTTGGCGGGCTTTATCTGCTTTGGGCGCTGGGGTCGGCATGGCTGAGCGATACGGGCGCCTATTTTACCGGGCGCGCGTTTGGAAAGCGCAAGCTGGCGCCGCTGATCAGTCCCAAAAAGACTGTGGAAGGCGCGATAGGCGGTGTCGTTGTCGCCACGGCCGCCATGGTTTTAGTCGCTTACCTTTACCAGAGCGCGATGGCGCTCTGGGCTTATCCCATTACTGTAAACTATCTTTTGCTTGTGTTGCTGACGCCCGTGTTCTCTGTCATCGGCATATTGGGCGATCTCTCCGCCTCCGTGATTAAAAGGCAGTTCGACGTCAAGGACTACGGCAACATCATGCCGGGTCACGGTGGTATTATGGACCGTTTCGACAGCGCCCTGTTCACGCTTCCGGCTGTTTTTATCGCCGTTCAGCATATTGTCGTCGTCGCGATTAAGTAGAGGCGGGCGCGTTCAGAGCCGTGGCATTATGTAAGCTCGATTTTTCTCAGGCAGTGAATGGCTTATTTAACCAGAAATTTTATTTCCCTGTCATATACGGAATTTATCATACTATACTATAATAACCGGGTGATTATTTGCTCAAAACCATAACCCTGCTGGGTTCCACAGGTTCTATCGGAACCCAGAGCCTGGATGTTTGCGCACGCAGAGAGTACAAGGTTGGCGTTCTGGCCGCCAACGCCAATGTATCACTGTTGGAACAGCAGGTTCGCAAGTTTCGTCCGCACACGGCCGTCATCGCGGACGCCTCAAAATATCCGGCGCTTAAAACCGCTTTGGCCGATCTCGATACCCGCGTTTTAGCGGGTCCGGACGCTGTTTGCGAAGTCGCGGCGGCCGACGATGGCGCTGACGGTGTCGTGATCAACGCCATCGTCGGCATTGCGGGGCTCAGGCCGACGCTCGCGGCGCTTGACGCCGGAAGACAGGTCGCCCTTGCCAATAAAGAAGCGCTTATTACGGGCGGCGCGCTCGTGATGGACCGTGTAAGGAACGGTAAGGGCGGTATCGTCCCGATCGATTCCGAACACTCGGCGATCTGGCAGTGCCTGAACGCGGGAGACCGGCGCGATCTGTCCGGTATCATCCTCACTGCTTCCGGCGGGCCTTTTTTGGGGCATAATAAAGATAAGCTGGCGACAGTCTCCGTTGAAGAGGCCCTGCGCCACCCCAACTGGTCCATGGGTGCGAAAATAACCATTGATTCCGCCAGCATGATGAATAAAGGCCTTGAGTTTATCGAGGCCATGTGGTTGTTCGGCGTTTCCCCCGCGCAGATTGAAATTGTTATTCACAGGCAAAGCGTGGTCCATTCGGCCGTGGAATTCGTTGACGGGTCCGTGGTCGCTTTGCTCAGCGTCCCCGATATGCGTTCGGCGATTCAATACGCGCTCACGCACCCGCGCCGCATGCCGCTGGATGCCAAAAAGCTCTCCCTGACCGATTACGGCGCGCTCACATTCGAAAAGCCGGATTGTGGCACTTTTCAGTGCCTGGATGCCTGTATCACAGCGGCCGCAAGGGGCGGGCTTGCGCCCTGTGTCGCTAACGGCGCAAATGAACAGGCTGTCGCTCTCTTTCTCAATGGCAAAATCTCTTTTCTAAAGCTCGGGGAATTGGTTCGCGCGGCGATCGACGCTGTCAAGCCCGATACGGTCTGTACCCTTGACAGCATTGAGGACGCCGACAGGGCCGCGCGTGAATTTGTACGATCAAGGGTATGACGCAAGACGCCGACCTACCACCATGACTTATACCCAGCGAACTTCAAAAATGATCCATTTTTGAAGCATTCGCGCGCATGTGCGAATGGGACCGCTAAGCGGCCTTCGCACCGTACATAGTGAACGCGCACGCCTCCAGCGTGCCGTCGTCTGCCTGACGCTTCAAAACCTGTACGGTTTTGAAGTTCGTTCACTATACATACTGTTTGCGCATTCATTTTCAAAGCAGTAATTGGCAGCATTAAGGAGCTGACTTATGAATATCGGTACTATTTTGATCGCCATACTTGTTTTTGGACTACTGATCTTTATTCACGAGCTCGGACACTTCCTCACGGCGAAATGGTCCGGCATGAAGGTGAACGAATTTGCTCTGGGCATGGGCCCTACCCTGTTCAGCTTTTCAAAAGGTGAGACAAAATACGCTCTGCGCCTTTTCCCTATCGGCGGTTTTGTCGCCGTGGAGGGCGAGAACGAGGACAGCGGGGATAAACGGGCTTTTGGCAATGTTCATGTGGCTAAGCGCGTCATCTTTGTCATCGCGGGCGCTGTGATGAACATCACGCTCGGCCTTGTCATATTGGGCATTCTCTCAGCCCAGCAATCCTCGTTCGGTTCCACGCAGATTGCCGCGTTTAACGAAGGGGCCGCAAGCAATCAGCAGCTTAAGATTGACGATAAAATCATTAAAATAGACGGGCACCGCGTGCGCACCGATAAAGATATCATCTATGAGTTCATGCGCGCCCGGGACGGCCAGCTCTCCATGGTTGTCGAGCGCGACGGCGCACAGATACCGCTCGACGTCCAGTTCCAAATGGAGGAGGCCGACGACGGTTCCGGCGTCTCCTTCATCAACATCGATTTCAGGGTTTACGGCGTACCCAAAACCTTTGGCGGCGTCATTCAAAACACCTTCAACTGGACCGCGACCGTGGTAAAGCAGGTTTGGGGCTCTTTGGTCGACCTCGTCACAGGCCGTTTCGGCTTTAACCAGCTGTCGGGGCCGGTCGGCGTCACCGAAGCCATCGGAAAAGCGTCAAGCGCCGGATTTGATTCCCTGCTCCTCTTTGTCGCTTATATCACCGTCAACCTCGGCGTGTTCAATCTGTTGCCGATCCCCGCTCTGGACGGCGGCCGCCTGATATTTCTGATTATTGAAATCATACGGCGCAAGCCGATCAATCCCAAATACGAAAACATCGTCAACGCGACAGGTTTTGTTCTTTTAATCGGTTTGATGATCTGCGTCACATTCAATGATGTTCTTAAAATCTTTACACGCTAACACTAAATACTGTCAAAAAGTGTGATAAAAACTTCGTTCAGAACGTGTTTTACCAAAAACGCTTCGCTCATTTTTATCTGCTTTTTAATCGGTGTTTAGTATAAGTTAAAAATGATTGGAGGGGAGGATTGTTCGGAACGGCTGAACAATCCTCCGTTTTTTATGAGGAAAGAAACAAAAATGGTTAAAATCGGCGCCCTGTCCATTGGCGGTGGAGCGCATGTCTCGATTCAGTCCATGCTCTCGGCCCCGCCCGATGACATTCAAAAAAACCTGAACCAGGCCGTCGCGCTTGAAAAGGCCGGCTGTGAGATTTTGCGCGTCGCCATTCCGGACATGGCCAGTGTGCGGCTAGTGGACGCACTAAAAAACACCGTACATATACCCATCGTCGCCGACATCCACTTTGACTACCGTCTGGCGCTGCAATGCGCCGCGGCCGGTGTGGATAAAATCCGCATCAATCCCGGCAATATCGGCGCCGAAGACAGGGTCAAGGCTGTCGCGGATGCCTGTCGGCAAAGAGGCATTCCCATCCGGATCGGGGTGAATTCCGGT
>JAITVU010000161.1 GCA_031285645.1 Oscillospiraceae bacterium
CAGGAAATGAACAGCACGACGCGCTACACCGATATCCCGGATGAAGTGCGGGAAATGTACAAAATATACCGCCCCTCGCCTCTGTGCAGGGCTTATAATCTGGAAAAGCGGCTTGGAACACCCGCAAAAATCTACTATAAGTTTGAGGGCAACAACACATCAGGCAGCCACAAGCTCAACTCAGCCATTGCGCAGGCCTACTACGCCAAAAAACAGGGACTCGAAGGCCTCACGACGGAGACCGGCGCGGGACAGTGGGGCACGGCGCTCTCGGAAGCCTGCACTTATTTTGATATTCCGCTGATCGTCTATATGGTCAAGGCTTCGGCGGCGCAAAAGCCGTACAGGAAAGCGATTATTCAGACTTTCGGCGCCGAGGTTATTCCAAGCCCCAGCGACACGACCGAAGTCGGCCGCAAAATCCTGGAAGAGAATCCCGGCACCGGCGGCAGCCTCGGCTGCGCAATATCGGAAGCCGTTGAGTACGCTGTTAAAACGCCGGGTTACCGCTATGTCCTCGGCTCTGTCCTCAATCAGGTGCTGCTGCACCAGTCTGTGATCGGCCTTGAAACCTATACCGCCATGGAGATGCTGGATGAGTATCCGGATCTCATCATCGGGTGCGCCGGCGGCGGCTCCAACCTGGGCGGACTCATCGCCCCCTTTATGCGGGATAAGCTCACAGGCAAACACAGTCCCCGCGTCATCGCGGTTGAGCCCGTATCCTGCCCGTCCCTGACGCGGGGCCGTTACGCCTATGACTTTTGCGATACCGGCAAAGTGACGCCGCTGGCTAAAATGTATACGCTGGGCTGCGGCTTTATCCCTTCGCCGAACCATGCGGGCGGCCTGCGTTACCACGGCATGTCCCCAATCCTGTCAAAGCTCTATCACGACGGGTATATGGAGGCTGTCGCCCTCGAACAGAGCCGCATCTTTGAAGCCGCGAGCTTCTTTGCCAAGTACGAGACCATCCTGCCCGCGCCGGAATCGGCCCATGCGATTTGCGCCGCCATCGATGAAGCCAGGAAATGCAAAGAGACGGGCGAGGCGAAAACGATACTCTTCGGCCTCACCGGCACCGGCTACTTCGATATGGCCGCCTATACATCGTATATGGATAAGACAATGACCGATTTTGTCCCCAGTGACGCGGATTTGCAGCGCGGATTCGACAGCTTGCCTGATGTTAATACCAATATCCGTTAAAAAGGGCGATAAAAACGTCGCTCAAAACGCCTTTTTTACAAAACACATCGCGCCAGTTATCTGCTTTTTAATGGGGTATTAGCATAAATAGATAGAATATAAAAATCCGCCCGTTAACGAGTAGCGGCATAAGAAAACACACAGAGCGGTGAGGATTGATCCTCACCGCTCTGTGTTTGAATACAGATTTTCGATCTGTGTAATGCATTGAAAGCGAACGACCATTTTTGAGCGCCACACCGCGCTGCCCCGCGCGCGTCGCAAAGCGCCCGCATTGTAACAATGGCCTTTTCCCTGTTCTGCGGGCGCGAGTAGAAAGTTGACGCGCCGCAGCGCGTCGTTTCATTGCCAGCTGTGCAACTATACGCGCGCGGTAGGACCCTTCCAACGTCGTTCGTACCCAAACTCTTTAATTCTCCCTGTTATCCATATCCGGGTGGGTCCGGGAGGTGGCCCCTCCCGGCGTCTTTTGCTTCCTTTGTGACGAGACAAAGGAAGTGCCCGTCGCGGCATCAGCGACAGGCCTCGCTGCACAGCAGCGCCTTGCTAAAAGACAATGGAATAAAATAGAGGATTCTTCTCATCTCTCAGAATACAGCAGATTTCTGCACGGCCTGATGTCCCTAAAATAAATCGCCATAAACAACATAAGTAAAAGCCCTTACTTATGTAGCCACATCAGTCATGTCTCAAATATTCTTGAATTTCTCCGCGTGTTCAGCGCGGTTTTCCCGGACCTGGTCGGCGCTTTGCACATCGATACGCGCGACGCCAGTGAAATTGTCGTGCGTGGGCAGGCGCGGCTGGGTGCGTCTGCGTGCCTTAGCCGCCGGGATATCGCTATTGTACTGCGGCAGCCATATTTCACCCGCGATCAGCATGTCGTCCACCATCTGCCACACCTGCGGGGGATTGCAGACAGCCCCCACAAGCGGGTCCATCAGCATGGCCTGGCGCAACAGGGCAATATCGCCGTGTACGGCTGCCTCGGTGCCCAGGCGCTGCACGCTGATGTTCGACAGGCACATCGCCGCGCAGCCGAGCGGCAGCGGGCCGATCTGCGCCTGATGGACGCCGGTGGCGTCCACATAGCAAGGGGATTCGACGACGCAGTCGTCGGGCAGGTTCGATATGGCGCTGTTATTGACAAGGTTGAAGCAGCCCCTGTACAGGCGGCCGGTTTCAAGACTCTCGATGATGTACGATCCGTGCTCGACATCCCGGGCCTCGGGCGCATAGGTTTTCGGCGCTTCTTTGAGGAGGCGCGGGTAATCCGTTGTGAACCAGCCCCGCTGTTCGCGGCACTCCCTCAGGTAGCCGCCGGTCTCGCCGCCGCCCCAGCGGTCGAGATTCACCCAGTTCTTCATCTCCTCCGGCGTGCGCCGGTACCAGGGGATGTATTCGCTCAGGTGGCCGTTGCCCTCGGTGCAGAAATAGCCGAAGCGCTTGAGCACATCGATGCGCAAAGGCTGTGTGCGCCTGATTTCCTCGTTGCCTTCAAGGGCTTCGAGGAGGCCCGGCAGCATGTCCTTGCCCTTGTGGGTGAGTTGTGTGAACCAGGTCATGTGGTTGATGCCGGCGCATATGTACTCGAGCTCGTCGACCGGGACGCCAAATGCGCGCGCGATGAGCGCGTGGGTGTGCTGGACGCCGTGGCACAGGCCAATGGTAAAGACGCCGCCGTACTGGTTGCAGGCCCATGTGACCATGGCGTTGGGGTTGGCGTAATTGAGCATGATGGCGTTTGGCGCCGCGACGTCGCGGATATCCTTGCAGAATTCGAGCATGGCCGCGATGCCGCGCTGCGCGTACATAATGCCGCCAGCGCATATGGTGTCGCCGACACATTGGTCCACGCCGTATTGGAGCGGGATTTCAACATCGGTTTCAAAGCCTTCCAGCATGCCGATCCTGACACAGTTCACAATGTACTTCGCGTTTTTAAAAGCCGCGCGCCGGTCCGTTGTCGCCTTGATTTTGATGGCGAGGCCGTTCGCGTCGATGTCGCGCTGACAGATCGCTGTGCTCATCACAAGGTTTTCCTCATTGATGTCCGTGAAGGCGATCTCAATGCCGGAAAATTCGGGTACGGACAGGATATCCCTGAGAAGATTGCGGGTAAAGGTCAGGCTTCCCGCGCCGATAAAAGCCACTTTAAATGCCATATTGCGTCATCCTTTCATATAAAGCTGTTACGAGAGTATAGTTCTTTTCTGTGGTAATCCGCTACCGCAGCGCGGCGATCTGTGGTGTATGGGCGACTTGAGGGTTTGCAACCGCAGAGTATGCTTATACTGCGGTATCTGTTGTAAAAAACATTTCTTTGCTTTCAAAGATACGTTCTCCATCAAAGCTTGCATATTTACCGTGATTGCGGCAGACAAATCCTGTTTTTTCAAGTACCCTTCCTGATGCGAAATTATCCTTTGCGTAAGTGGCAAACAATTCGGTTTGATTGAGTTCATTGATAGCAAAATGAACGATTGCTTTCACAGCTTCTGTCGCTAAGCCTTTTCCCCATTGCTTTTTCATCAGGGCATATGAAATTTCAAACATCCTGCGTTCTTTGTTATACGATAAGCTGCCCGAACCGAAAACTTCATGGCTCTCTTTACCTTCAAAAGCCCATTGATAACTGTTGTCATCTTCAATGCCGCTTTGTTCCTCATATTTAAGCCATTCAATTGTAACATCTATTGATTGATGGGCGTTCCAACGCAAATATTTTAAAACATCCGGATCTTTCGCCCAATGATTGTAGATTGCTTTCGCATCTGATATTTTCAAAGGTCGTATTACAATTCTTTCCGTCTCGATAGTCGGCGTTTTCATGAAGATTAATCCTCCGCCTAATATAAAATTATCTACAGTATCACACCCCATTTATACCCTTGTAGCTGTCATTAAACCGATACAACTATAAATTCCACTATAATCCTGTATTCATGATATACCCTTGCGGGATCTAATGCAATGCCTGAGAAAAATATTAGTCGTCGTCACTGCGCAGCAGCAGCTCGAAAGAGTTGTGCGTATAGCGCAGCACGCCGTCGCTTTGCAGCTTCGAGAGCGCTGTGGACATGGCGCTGCGGTCGACGCACAGATAGTCCGCCAGTTCCTGGCGGCTGAAAGGAATGTCAAAGGCACCGGATCCGGCCTCGGCCGCCCGGTCGGACAGATAGGCGATCAGCTTTTCCCGCGTTGACCGCCGGGACATAATATCCATTTTTTTGTTGAGCGCCACATTTTTTTCGGCCAGAATGCCGAGCATGTTTTCGATCATACGGTGATGAAAAGCGCAGGCCGAGGGACAGGTTGTGATGATCTTTTTGTAGTCGATCAGGAGTATTTCGCTGTCTGCGCGCGCAATCACGCTTACAGGCAGTTTATCTGTTTGCGCGCAGGCAAAGGCTTCGCCAAACATGCCGCCTTTGCCGATGATGGCCAATATGGTGCGGTTGCCCATAAAGTCCTCTTTCATGACATTGACGCTGCCGGCGCGCACAATGCCGACAGCCCGGGCTTTGTCCCCTGCTAAAAATATAATGTCGTTTTTACGATATGATTGCGTTTTTCCATTCAGGCATTGGAGCAGAAGCGTGATATCCCCCGGGTCTATATCGCTGAACAACGGGTTTTTTAAAAGCAGCTCATGATATTTTTCCATTTATTTGTTTATTCCCCTTGTTGCAAAAACAACATACGCTTTGGAAACAGTGTAGTAGAATAAGATCATAAAGTCAAGGAGATGATAATATGATCCGAAAAATCATTAAAATAGACGGCGACAAATGCAATGGCTGCGGGCTCTGTGCCGAGGCCTGCCACGAAGGGGCGATCGGTATGGTAAACGGCAAGGCAAAGCTGCTTCACGAGCATTACTGCGACGGCCTCGGCGATTGCCTGCCGGCTTGTCCGACAGACGCGATTTCCTTTGAAGAGCGCGACGCGCCCGCCTATGACGAAGCGGCGGTCAAGGCCAATATGGCGCGCGCGGGAAAAGTTTTTGCCACAGAAGCACCGCCCAAAGGCGGTTGCCCGGGAAGCAACAACCACAGTATAAAAAGGGTATTGGCGGCGCCCGTGCCTGAAGCGCAGGCGGCGGGCGATATGCCGAGCCGATTGAACCAGTGGCCGGTTCAGATTAAACTGGCGGCGGCCAACGCGCCGTATTTTGACGGCGCAAAGCTGCTCATCGCCGCGGACTGCACGGCATACGCCTATGCCGGTTTCCACGACAAATTTATGAAGGACCGCGTTACTTTGATCGGATGCCCGAAGCTGGATGAAGGGGATTACAGCGACAAGCTCACAGCGATCCTGAAGGAAAACACGATTAAAAGCGTCACGGTTGTGCGCATGGAGGTGCCCTGCTGCGCGGGGATCG
>JAITVU010000211.1 GCA_031285645.1 Oscillospiraceae bacterium
TATGACAATCGGGCGGGACTCGGAAGTGTATATTCAAAAAACAACTGGTAATGTGGCGATTCTTTCTTTAAACGCGTCCAATGTCTTGATTGATAATCCCAGGAGCTTTATTCTGGACAGCAACACTGGAAACGCGGTCAGCTTTACCGGCACATCCCATTTGGATGTGCGCGGAGGGCAGATCAATTACTGGTCGGCCGCGCCAAGTACGACTGATCGTGGCGGCTTAACGGATATCCCCGCGTTTTCCTGGTATAAAACATCGCTGAAGGATCAGTCCATTCCGATTGCAAATGTGAGCGGAGACGCCACGACAAGCGCGTTTGCGCTGGATGCGGACGCAACGAATCTCACGGACGACGAGCTTGTCGGAAAGCCACTGTCCGCGATGCTCCTGGCCAGGGCCTATATATATGCGGTCGGCGCCCTACCTTTATGGGTAAACCCGATTGCCGACGACAACTGGCCGATCTTTGGCCATTCGGAAGCGGAGGTTAAAATCAATGTGGCCTACACGGACGCCGAGGGGGTATATACAAGGACTGAGTCCACAGATACGGCGGGCGCGTTCCTGATCCCGTCAAGGTCAGCTGTTGAACTGAATACAGATGTTGTGGTTACGGCAAATAAGCCTTTTTTCAGAACCGTGTCCAAACAAGTGGTCGTTCCCGTCGGGGAAATCACAGTCCTGGAAACACCTGATGAGATCGAGTTCACATACGCGAAAAAAGTGATCGATGAGCCGCCTGTATATGGGCGTCAAGACGACGCCTGGGTTCTGCGTGTCGCCGACTCAAGGGCCAGAAGCACGCCGTGGACGCTTTCGGTGGCGGCCAACCGCCACTTGAGCAGCTATGATGATGAGGGACAGGTGAAGCGGACGTTACCGGAAGCCCTTGTTTTTGTAAATGAAGACGGTCAAGTTATCAATTTGGGTGT
This sequence comes from Oscillospiraceae bacterium, assembly GCA_031285645.1. Classification (GTDB taxonomy): domain Bacteria; phylum Bacillota; class Clostridia; order Oscillospirales; family Ruminococcaceae; genus WRAV01. The sequence continues at coordinate 940 of JAITVU010000211.1, forward strand.
GGCACCGCTTGTTATATGGAATGGAATATCGAACGGAGGCGACGTGGGCAGTATCACGACAATATCGTGGAACGCGGACAGAGGCCTCCTGATGGCGAGAAGCGTCAACCCTATTTTTGCGGGGGAAGTCTACAGCGCGGGTCTTGTATGGAGTGCTGAACCCACGGTATAAAATGATGCGGGTCACAGTAGATGCGATAATTTGCCAGTTATTTAAGCAATCTGTCGAAGCCGCTATACTTTTGGCGGCCTGCAGCCAAAAGGGATTTGCGGCAATTGGATTTGCGTGCGGCATGTGGCGCTGATTGACAGTGCCGCATAATTTTAAGGCCCATAGCCAACACCGTTGGCTATGGGCCTTGCCATGGAAATCTACAGCTAAGAAACGGACAAACTTTCCTTTTTAAAACCGCTTGACGATATCACCGCCGGCGGCAGGTGCAATAACAGTGGCAGCATGTTCGTGATTGGCACCGTGTCCGGCCGCAACTGTTTATTGATATGCCGTTGTCGCAAACGGTCACTTTTGTCTGGCTTGCGGGTATATATTGACGGTAATAAACGACGACGACGTTGCTGGAAACGATGTGACCTGAGTCACCGTGCACATGGGCCTGATGCTCAAGCGTCTGCCACGAAGGATCAAGCGCGTTCAACCTGATATTCCACCTTTGTCGAGGCGGCATCCGCCACTGTATCGAGATGGACGACAAGCGTGCTTGTCGCTTCCGTATACTCATATTCGCCGGGATCTGTTCCTTCGGCCGCAACGACGTCGTCTATTTTAACGCTGCCCGCGGTAAAACTGACAACGCTGGGTTCCAGTATAAACGTTACGTCCGGTGTTGTATAGACAACACCGCTGGTGTTATCAATTGTCGCTGTATAAGTGAGCGGCCCGTTAACCCAAAACTGTCTGTCCGCTGCGAGCGCCATTGTCAGGCCGTCAACCAGTTGAACGGTGACGGCCGCCGTAACGCCGGTGTCGACATCGGGGTATCCGCCTACCGCATTGGTAATTTGTTCATAAGGAGTTAAAGCCATTTTAGAGCTCCTCTCATTTTTATGAGGCCCTGAAGCCTCTGTATTATTTTATTCCGCTTGAAATCAAAGTGTGTCGCGGGCCTTCAGGCCGGATGGCGCGTTCGAAACAAACACAGCGCCGTTTCCGGGACCGTGGTATCGAGTCCATGATTATGATATAATTGTAACTGATACAGGTTTATACAGCCTGAGAGGCTTATTTAAAACCGCGGTATTCCTGTCCGCGGCAACGTCCATTTATATATCAATGATAACGGGAGGGCCCATGTACCGCATTTTTATTGTGGAAGATGGTGGGACGATCGCGCGCGTCATGGCGGAGGAGCTTTCGGGCTGGGGGCTTGATGCGTGCCGCGCGGCCGATTTTTCAAATATAATGAGCGAATTCGCCGCCCTGAACCCTCATCTGGTGTTGCTTGATCTCGCGCTGCCTTTCAGAAGCGGCTTTTACTGGTGTTCCGAAATACGCAAGTCGTCAAAAGTGCCGGTGATATTTTTGTCGTCCGCGGCGGACAATATGAACATGGTGACGGCGCTGCATCAGGGTGCGGATGATTTTATAGCAAAGCCGTTTGATTTGCAGGTGCTTGTGGCCAAGGTTCAGGCCATGCTCAGGCGCAGCTATGACTTTACGTCACCCTCGGAGATCGTGCAGCATCGCGGGGCCCTGTTGGATAAGGACGCCGCGACGCTGCAGTATGACAATCAGAAAATCGAGCTGACGCGCAATGAATTTCTGATCCTCGCTTTACTGCTGGACAACAAAGGCAAGGTCGTGCAGAGGGAAACGATCATGCGACGGCTGTGGGATGATGAAAACTTTATAGACGACAACACACTGACCGTGAATGTGACGCGGTTGAGAAAAAAGCTTGAAAAAGCCGGGCTTGACGATTTTATTGAGACGAAGAAGGGGCTGGGATATTGCGTGAAGTGAGCGGATTTGGCCTTTTGGGCGCGTGGATGAAAAGCAGGCGCGCCGTTTTAATCTATTTCACCGTGTTTGTGTTGATTCTCTTTATCGTTTATAGCCTGTATGGCTTGCCCATGGGGACGGCGGGTTACGCCGCCCTTTTGGGAACCGTAACGGGTGCGGGCTTTGCCTTTTACGATTATATCCGCTATGTGTCGCGGCACGCGGCGCTTGAAAAAATGGCCGGGCGCTTTCCAATAGGGTCACTGCCCCCAACCCAGGACCTCATTGCCCGGGATTACAGCCGCATTATTATGGAGCAGGAGCGCGAACGCCTCCGGCTGATTGCCGAAAACGAGCGCGGTCGCAGCGACGCGGGGCAATATTACACGCTGTGGGCCCACCAGGTTAAGACACCCATTTCAGCCATGCGCCTGTTGCTGCAAAAAGGCGGGGAAAAAGCGGCTCCCGCCTCATTGGAGACGGAGCTTTTCCGCATTGAACAGTATGTGGATATGGCGTTGCAGTATCAGCGGCTTGAGAGCCTGAACAGTGACCTGATGTTTCAAACGCACAAAGTCGATACGCTTGTCAGGCAAGCGGTCAAAAACCTGGCGCCGCTGTTCATCAATAAAAATCTCCCCCTGTCGATTTCAGCAACGGAGAGGACAGTGGTGACGGACAGTAAATGGTTTGTCTTTGTCCTCGAGCAGATCATGACGAATGCCATCAAGTATACCCGGGAGGGCTCAATATCGGTTGCTTTGACGGGTGATGTCCTCGTCATTGCGGATACGGGCATGGGGATACCGCCGGAAGATTTGCCGCGTGTTTTTGAACGGGGCTATACGGGCGCCGCGGGCCGCTCCGAGCGGCACGCAACCGGGATCGGCCTCTACCTGTGCCGTGAGATTATTACAAGGCTCGGCCTTTCGCTTTCGCTGGATTCCCGCCTTGGTCAAGGGACGGAAGTCCGTATCGGCCTGATGCAAAATAAATATGCAGGGGAAGATGACAAGTGAGGCAAAAACGGCTCCATACAGGACATAAAACCACCCCGCACATACGAAACCTTACACACTTGTAAGGTTTTCGGCTCGATTGTAAGTTCAATCGATGGCGGCCTCAAACATAAAGCGGTAAAATAAAAGCACAGCAAGAAAAGAGTCCGGGCCGGGATTTTCCGGATAGAAAACCTTTGTGTCCGGCATTTAAGGAGGAAAAAATATGCCGCTTTTAGAAGTCACCCATCTGAAAAAAATATACACAACCCGTTTTGGCGGGAATAAAGTGGAAGCGCTCACCGACGTGACCTTCACGGTACAGGAAGGCGAGTTCGTCGCCATTATGGGCGAATCGGGATCGGGAAAGACGACCTTGCTCAATATTCTCGCATCCTTGGACAAGCCCACAAACGGCGCGGTTTTGCTTG
>JAITVU010000216.1 GCA_031285645.1 Oscillospiraceae bacterium
CACAACCTTTACCGACGTTTACTACCAGACATTGAACCCCGGTCGCGGCGCGGGCGCAACCACAGGTGGCCAGAACCCCACCCAGATCGGTTACGGCTCCCAGGTTGCCACCATCGATATGCTTATGACCAACGGCGGCGGCCAGTATACAGGCAGGCCCCACGACGTGTACATAGACGGCGACGGGTTTATCTCTGTGCAGGACGCGGATGGCCGGACTCATTACACACGCCTTGGCAACCTGACTTTTGACAACGATGGCTGGCTGGTTGACTATTCCGGCTATAAAGTTTTGGGCGTCCAGTTGAATGCGACAAGCGGTAATCAGACGGGCGAACCGATTACACCAACCAACGGCACGTTCTGGGCACAGGGCGACCTGGAGCAGATTCAGCTGAAGGATGTCACGCGGATATGGGATGACAAAGCGAACGGCGGAGCCGGCGACTGGGTGGTCAACACGGATAATATCCGCGATTTCATTGGCAATATCAGCATCGGCAGAGACGGCTCCATCACAGCGATCGTGGACCGTCAGCTTGAATACGAAGGACAGATATTCCAGAAAGACGAAGCTGTTTATCTCGGCAAGCTCGCTATCGGTACATTTGCCAATCCCTACGGCCTCTCCGAGCGCGGCAACAGCTACTTCGATGAAGCGCCTAACTCCGGTGCGGTTCGCTACACGACGCCTGAGCTCAATGGCGCGGGCCAGTCAAAGTCCAGCTACCTTGAAATGGCCAACGTCGACCTCTCTCAGGAGTTCACGGACATGATCACCACGCAGCGTGGTTTCCAGGCGAACACAAGGATCATCACCGTGTCCGACGAAATGCTTCAGGAGCTCGTTAACCTCAAACGCTAATTAAGTAACCGGCATAAATAAGTTCTGCCGCTACTACTAATGAAATAGCCGTGCGTCGGCGGGGGGCGAGGAACGCCCCCCAATGATGCGGTTGTAAGGAATGTTGTTATGATTGAGCTGACGAAGCTGAACAAAAAAAAGTTCATACTCAACTGCGAGTTGATTGAATCCATAGAGTCGACGCCCGACACGGTTATCACATTGCGGAACGGAAAGCTGTGTATTGTGGCTGAGAGCCCGGGCGATGTCCTGGATCTGGTTGTGGCCTATAAGCGCAGGATATTTTCTGATTTTTCAGGTCAATCATAACAACATGGAGGGTTAGAACGGATTATGAATTTATCGTTTATTATCGGCCTTGTAGTGGGTACGGTCCTTGTCGTTTTCGGTATCGTATTCGATGGAAACACGTTTCAGGTTGTCTTTGGCAATATCGGCAACTTCTTCGACCCCACCAGTATTCTTGTTACGGTGGGCGGCACACTGGGCGCGATGATCGCGTCGTTCCCGCTCAACTATTTCGCTAAAATTCCCGCGCACTTCGGCATTGTGCTGGGCAGGCAGAAGCAGGATCCGCTGTATTACATCAACGTCATGACCGATCTCTCGCAGGAGGCCCGTAAAAAGGGCCTGTTGGCGCTTGAGGACAGCGTGTCCGAGTTTGAGGACACATTCCTGAGGGATTCCGTTATGCTCATTGTCGACGCCATGGAGCCCGACAAAGTGCGCGACCAGCTTGACAACGAGCTCTCGAATATAGAAAACCGCCACTCGCAGGTGTGGAACCTGTATGACAAGGGAGCGGCGCTCGCGCCTGGTTTTGGTATGATCGGTACCTTGATCGGGCTTGTCAACATGCTCAAATCAATGGACTTTGAGGATGAGGGCGGCGCTTCGGCACTGGCCCAGAACATGTCCGTCGCCCTGATTACAACCTTTTACGGCTCCATTATGGCCAACCTGATCTTCATTCCGTTCGGCAATCAGCTCAGGCTGGCGCATGATCAGGAGATGCTTTGCAAGGAAATCATCATTGAGGGAATTATCTCCATTCAGGCGGGCGAGAATCCGCGCCATATCCATGAAAAATTGTTGTCTTACCTGACCTACAGGCAGCGGGAACAGGCCGGAACCGGTGAGTCGGAATAAGCGCGCTTCCGGTACATAGTCCACGCGGTGGGTTAAGGCATATGCCTTATAACAATGCCTGAAAGGAGGGTGTGACATGGCCAGGAAAAAAAAGGCGGACGGCGGTGGCGGCGGCAGTGGCGACTGGCTGAATACTTACGCCGACATGGTGACGCTGTTGCTGACGTTCTTTGTTTTGCTTTTTTCCATGTCGTCTTTGGACGCGGCGAAGTTCAATATGCTCGTCAACGCGTTTCTCAGCGAGGGCGAGTCGTCGGATAAAATTATCATAGTCGCGAGACCATCGGAGGAGGATGGCCAGCTGGATTCCGACACATCGGGCGAAAAAGCCATGGAAGATGTGAGCAGCCTTGAAGATGTATTCAACAAGCTGCTTGAGTATCTCGAAGAAAATGATATGCAGGATTCTGTGGAAGTTTCCCACGATGACGGCTATGTTTTTATCCGTTTTATGGATGAAATGCTCTTCCAGCCAAATAGTGCCAGATTAAAAAACCCGAACATGGAAATTCTTAATTTTGTAGGGCTTGCGATAAAATCAATCCAGAACGACGTTGAAATGATCTCGATCAACGGACACACGGCCGAGATTATCGATAACCCGGATTACGCTGTTTCGGATCGCGAGTTATCCAGCGCCAGAGCGAATGTCGTGCTGATGTATCTGGAAGATACGACCGGGGTCGATTCCACAAAACTGGTGCAGGTGGCATGGGGCAAGTACAGGCCCTTTGAGTCTAATGAGACGGCCGAGGGCATGGCGAAGAACAGAAGGGTTGAGATCCTGATCAGTTCGGATAACCCGATTGCCGACCAGCTTGAAAATGTTTATGAAAAACTGGTGGAACAATAAGGCATATTCTGCGAATGGACGCGGCTTTGGAGTCATATCCGGTCAATGGGTTATATTAATGGTATAAGGTCATTGGCCAAATGGGAATCAACTTTTCCTTTCATATCTTGATGGTTGATTCACTATATATTAACAGCGGTGCGGGGGGGAAAGAAATAGAGTGGAAGTATTATCTCAAAGCCAGATCGACGATCTGTTGAATTCACTTACCACTGGCACCATGGATCTCGAAGCGGAAAGCGATGACCTTGGAAAAAGAGTTAAGGAATATGATTTTCGGTCTCCAAAGCGCTTTACGAAAGAGCAGCTGAAGATAGTGAGCAGCGTTTATGAAACCTTTTCAAGGCTCCTTTCTTCTTATTTAACGAGCATGCTCAGGCTTTATGTCGAGGTCGAATGTGTCAACATCGAGGAATTGAGGTATTCCGAATTCAGCAACGCCCTCCCGGATTCAGTTATGACGGGCCTTGGTGAGATCAGGTTTACAGGGAGCAATGAAGAGAACAACACCATCCTGATGGACATTTCCAAACCTATTGCGTTTGCCATTATAGAGCGTCTTCTGGGCGGTACGGGGGACGGTCTGGATGTGGACAGAGAATTTACGGAGATAGAGCTCTCTTTGATGGACAACATCTTCAAGGGCGCGTATCCGCAGATGTCGGACGCGTGGTTCAACTATTTTGAAATGGATGTCCTGTTCAGGAAAATAGAGACAAATTCACGGTTAATGCAGGCAATTGCAGCCGATGACACGGTTGTTGTGATAATGCTGGACGTCAAGATGAAGGATTTGCAGGGCAATGTCAGCGTTTGTATCCCCGCGGTTTGCCTCGAAGACGTTCTGAAAAAGATTGATTCCCAGTATATGCGGAACCTGAAGCGCATAAACAGCGCGGGAGACAAGGAACGCAGGGAGTTGGTCATGAAATACCTGCAGGAAAGCGATCTGGAGATGCGTTGCGTCATTGGAAAGGCACAGGTCAATTTACGGGACATAGTCTATCTCAATGTGGGGGATGTCATCCAACTCAGCAAGCCTGTCAATTCCCAGATTGATTTGAATGTAGGGCAATCCTGTTGGTTCAAGGGGAAAATGGGAGTGCAGCACGGCAAAAAAGCCATTCAAATCAAAGAAGTTCTGTAAGAAAGAGGGGTAAATGGTATGAGCGAAGATCAGGCAATCTTCTCAACCCTTGAGATAGACACGATAGGCGAGATTATGAATATCAGCATGGGGTCGGCGGCTACGGCGGCGTCCACATTGCTGGATAATAAAGTCACGATTACAACGCCTGTCGTCAATTTAGTTGAGACCGACAAATTTGAAATTACCCAGTTCGAACCGGCGATTGCGGTTGATATACGGTATGTTGAGGGTATATCGGGATCCAATATCCTCATATTGCGCAAAGCCGATGTACGTACAATTCTGTCTCAGATGATGATGACGGAAATCCCGGAAAATTTTGATATTGATGAAATGGCCGAAAGCGCCATTTGTGAATTGATGAATCAGATGATGGGGTCCTCCGCCACCGTCCTTTCTTGTTTTCTGGGCAGAACCATCAATATTTCGACGCCGCAGACCGTGGCGATCGACAGGCTGGATGAATTTAAGCAGGAACACTTCGGCGGCTCATCTTCCATATTGACAATTGAGTTCACGATCACAATTAAGGATATTATGGAGAGTAAGTTTGTGAGTGCAATGGATGTCGACCTGGCTAAAGAGATTATTGATGTGTCGCTGAATTTTGACGCGGGCGGGGAAAGCGAGGACCAGACGGAAACGGCTCCTCCTCAAATGTCCAGTCCGCCGCCGGTTGCCGCCGCCGCGCCGCAGCCTGCACCGGCTGCCGCGCAACCTCAGCAGCCGGCACAGCAAGCGGCGCCGCCGCAATATCAGGCGCCCGTTCAGCAAGCGCCGCCGCCGGTCTATCCTCAGCCCGATCCCAATATGGCCGCTCAACAACAGCAAGCTTATCCCGGTTATCCGCCGCAAGGCTATTATCCGCCGCCGCAGGGTTATTACCCGCCGCCGCAAGGCTATTATCCGCCCCAGCAATCGCCTATAAAAGTTCAGGATTACGATTACGGCGATTTCGGCACCGGCAACGGCATGTCATCAGAACAGACGACGAATATGGATCTTGTGATGAATGTCCCTGTTGTCGTAACGGTTGAATTGGGCCGGACAAAGAGAAAGATTAAGGAAATACTCGAGTTTGGCCAGGGCACGATCGTGGAGCTCGACAAACAGGCCGGCTCGCAGGTGGATGTCATAGTAAACGGTGAATTGATCGCACACGGCGATGTGGTTGTCGTCGACGACAACTTCAGTATCCGCATCACGGAGATCCTGAAAAATCGTGATTCGATCGCAATAACCTAATTGATATCTGGCGGATTCAGCTTGCCCGCCAGTCAAAGTATGATCATAAAAATTTTTTAGGTGGTGCAGACAAAAATGAGTAAGATTCTTGTAGTTGACGACGCCGCGTTCATGCGTATGATGATTAAAGACACATTAAACAAGTTGGGTTATGACGATGTCGAGGAGGCCGCGGACGGCGCTATTGCGGTGGAAAAATTCCAGCAGATCAATCCGGATCTTGTCATGCTCGACGTTACGATGCCGAATCTGGACGGGATCGGCGCGCTTAAGGCCATCAAACAGATAAAGCCGGACGCGAAAGTCGTTATGTGTTCCGCCATGGGGCAGGAATCCATGGTTGTGGAGGCGATCAAGCTGGGCGCGCTGGACTTTATTGTCAAGCCGTTTAAAGCGGACAGAATTGCGAAAACTATGAAAGCGGTCCTGGGATAATAAATATAGCGCGGTTTTAATTTCATGGGAGGAGCATAATGGGCTTCTTAGACATCTTATCGCTTCTGGGATCGGTTTTGTTGATTGTGGCGGTCCTGGTATTGACCTATTATGCGAGCCGCTGGTACGCCAGGCGAATGGGCGCCGGCGGCCCCGGGAAGTATGTCGGCGTTGTTGACAAGACCGCCCTGGGACAGGGCAGCGCGGTTTATATCGTTAAAGTCGGCGGCAAGTATTATATGCTCGGCGTGGGGGATAAGAGCGTCAGTATGCTCTGTGAGCTGGCGGATTTTGAGGAAACGGCCCAGCCGGGCGCAGTGCCCGATGTCCCATTCCGGCAGGTTATGCGCGGTTTTATGGACAAAACGGGATTATCCAAGAAAAAAGAGGACGATGGTGAAAATTAGATGACAAAAAAAATCATCAGATATGGTTCCATCGTTTTCCTGATCCTGATTGTGTTGGCTGTATCGGTGATGCCGGTGTCCGCATCTCAAATTATGCCCGACGTTTTAACAGTCGGCGGCGGGGCGGGTTCAGTGGACCCCAACATATCCATCAATATCAACGGCGGGAGTTCGGACGCTGTCCGTATCCTGCTTCTTATGACCATCCTCACGCTGTTGCCGTCGATATTGATCATGATGACCTGCTTTACACGGATTAT
>JAITVU010000300.1 GCA_031285645.1 Oscillospiraceae bacterium
CGAGCCCACCGGCGCGCTCGATACCGTGACCGGCCACATGGTTATGGATATTTTCCACAAACTGAACAAAGAACAGGGTAAAACCATTATTTTGATCACGCATAACAATGAACTGGCCGATGAGACAAAGCGAATCCTCACCATCAGCGACGGGTTGATTGTGGGGGAACGTGTCAATGAGTCGCCCGTGATCACAAGGGAGGCGGTGCATCATGAATCTGCTTGAGAATATGCGCCTGGCGCTCTCCGGCCTGCGCGCGAGCAAGATGCGCTCGTTTCTCACGATGCTGGGTATTATAATCGGCATCAGTTCCGTTATCGCCATTGTGACGATCGGCACGGCGCTGACGGCCCAGGTGACGGACATGATGGCGAGCTTTGGCGTCAACAACATCGACGTCATGGTATATTCGCGCCCCGATACATCGGCTAGCAACTACGAAATCGCCGAGGCCGACAGGATATCGGACGAGATGATTGAAAACCTTATGACGCGTTTCCCGCGGGAAATTGAGGCGGTATCGGTCTCACAGAGCGGCGGATCGGGCCAGGCCAAAGAGGGCCGCAATTACGCCAATGTGCGTATGTCCGGCGTCAACGAGGGCTACGCCATATCATCCAATTTCGAGCTTCAGAAAGGCCGCTTTATCAATGACCGGGATGTCAAGGGCGGCAAAAATGTGGCGGTTGTGTCCGATAAGCTGGTGAACAATATGTTCGGGCCGGGCGCCAATCCCCTCGGTAAGGAAATCAAGGTGCATAACGCGGACGGCATCTTTACATACGCCATCATCGGTGTTTACAAATATGAAATGTCCGCCTATGAATATGCTGGCGGCACCGAAAAAGATATCACGACGGCGATGTATCTGCCTATTACGACAGTCCAGCGGATATCGAACGCCACGAAGGGCTACGATTATATCACAGTCGCCGCGTCGAGCGCTGTGAGCCCGAGCGAGTTCACAATGACGCTGGAGGAATATTTTAACGGCAAGGTGTACAACCGCAACACGCGCTACATGGTGCGCACGTTCAGCAATGAGAGCTGGCTCAACGAAATGACCACAATGCTGACGACAATGTCCCTGGCGATATCGATTATTGCGGCTATCTCGCTCTTGGTCGGCGGCATCGGTGTTATGAATATCATGCTTGTATCCGTGACGGAGCGAACGCGCGAAATCGGGACGCGCAAGGCGCTGGGGGCGCGCAGCAGCGCGATAAGGGCCCAGTTTATTGTCGAGGCGATGATCATATGCCTGATCGGCGGCGTTATCGGCGTCATACTGGGCCTGATACTGGGCAATGTGGGCGCCACGCTCATGCAGGCCAAGGCTGTTGTGAATGTTTCCGTCGTGGCGATCGCCGTGCTGTTCTCCATGACAATCGGTATTTTCTTCGGTTACTACCCGGCGAACAAGGCGGCGAAGCTTGATCCGATCGAGGCGTTGCGTTATGAATAAAACAAGTGTATAATAAAACAAACTAAAAGAAATGACAGTATCAAGGATACTGTCATTTCTTATCTGCTGTGGAGGCTTCTGTGGACAAAAACAATAAAGCGGCAAAAATAATAAGGGCGGCCAGCACGGTGTTCCTTGTAATCGGCGTGGGCGTGATGGTTTTTTTGCTCTATCGGCATTATCAAAAACCCGCGCCGCCCGCGCCCGCGTCATCCACGGAGGAGGTCTCCCGGGAAGAGCTCGTATCCTCTGAACCGGAGAGAACCCTTGAACTGCATATTCCCTTATATCCGGTCGGCGGGTATGGGCCGGACGAGGAGCGCAAGGCCTATGTGGACGGCTCCATGACGCTGCGCATCCCCCGGCTTGATTTTGAGGGCCCTGTGCTGAACGGCGTGGATGACGAGACGCTTAAAGACGGCGTGGGGCTTTTTGACCAGGCTCAGTTGCCGGGACCCGAAAACCGCAATGTGAGTATTGCCGGCCACAGGGATATATACGGCATGGAGTTTTATTATATCGACACCATTAAAGAGGGGGATTTCCTCTATCTGGCATATGAGGGCAAAGAATATCAATATGAATACGAAGAGACGTTTGTCACGCATCCCAGGGATTGGGACCCTGTAGCCGTCAAGGATTACAGCCGCATCACGCTCCAGTCCTGCACACCCATTAATGTGGCGTCGGACCGTATTTTTGTAACGGGCAGGCTGGTGGATATCCGGGATATAGAGTAATAAATACAGAGCCGTGGCGCATGCGCCACGGCTTTTAGCTTTTATATTATGCTTACCGATCTCTCCAGAGAGTGGGCAGCCACCACCAGGGAATACCCGGGCCGTACGGAATGACCGGCAGTCTGGGATCGCGGTTGTGGCCGTGGCCGTGTTGGTGGCCGTGGCCGCCGCCGGGGCGCGGTCCGTTGTGGCCGCCGGGGCGCCTGCCTTCGCTGTGTCTGTACGTGTAATTGTTTGGCATATAAAATGAGATTTATCCATCCCGGAGGGATAAATAAATCATTCCTCCTACCCTTAGAATGGAGAATGCCTTCATAAGGCCCTGTCATATACAAATATCAGATTAAAAAGCAGATAAAAATGAGCGATGCGTTTTAGGTAAAACGCGTTCTGAGCGACGTTTTTATACTAATCCGCATTTAAATCCTACGAAACAGAGCGATGCTTTCTTTAAGAAGAAAGCGTTTTGAGCGATAGTTGAGTAGCTGATTTTAAAAGCGGATTAGTATTATCGCTCTTTTTAACGGATATTGGTATTACATAAACACAATTAAAAACGCTGAGAATCGAGTATGCGTTTTGAACAAGGCATGTCTTGAGCGACAATGATCCGCTGTTTTTAACGGTGCCGATATAACAGGCAATGAAGGCACGCTCAAGGGATCGCCGCGTCAAGCGGTCAATACAATGTGCACTCCATTTTATGCGCGGCTCCGGAATTTGTGACGGGCCGACAATGGGTTAAAGCGCTGTATGCGCCCAAAACGGTTAATATTTCTCTTTTTGCGGCACATTTTTTCTCTTTTTTGAATATAGTGGAGTATATATGAATTGAGACAGGCCGCCCGGCGGGGCCGCGACAGACAGTCGCCTGCCGACTGGAAAACCGCGTGAACTATTTTTTCAGATTGCCTTAAAAAGTGCCTTTACCATAATATCGGCCCTGTTGCAAGCCGGGGATCATAAACGCTGAGACCAGCGGGGGAGAAGAACATTGTGAAAAAACGCCGCAGAAGGCCGCCGGGCGCGGAAAAGAGAATAATCCTGTTCAGGCTGGCTGTGATTGTAGCGGTACCGTTTGCCGTATTTTTTCTTGTGGATTCATGGCTGCGGCCGCCGATCGAAAATATGGCCGCCTATGAGGCGAAGGTGTTCGCCATGAAGTGCATCAATGAAGCGATGGCGGAAGAGATGGGACGCCAGGATGTCGCGTACGGCGATATTGTCCGTGTGACGCAAAACAATGAGGGGCTTGTTACATCCATTCAGTCCGACATGCAGGCGATTAACCGGCTTAAAGTCGAGGTGACCCGCAGTATCCTTGAGGAGCTGGCCGACAAGGAAAACCAGAGGCTTTTAATTCCGCTCGGAACCCTGATGGGCAACCAGCTGACGTCGGGCCGGGGCCCGATTGTCGAAATACAGGTTTTGCCGGTGGGATATGTCCAGACGAGAATCCGGAACAAGTTTGTCTCGGCGGGCATCAACCAGACGCTGCACCAAATCATGCTTGAAACAAGCGTTCACATCAATGTCA
>JAITVU010000302.1 GCA_031285645.1 Oscillospiraceae bacterium
CGCCATACCTGAAATAGACGGGTTTAAACCCTCACACCGCAAGTTGCTTTACACCATGTACAAAATGGGGTTGCTTTCCGGCGCGCGCACAAAGTGCGCCAATATTGTCGGCCAGACCATGCGACTCAATCCACATGGCGACCAGGCCATATATGAAACCCTGGTGCGCCTGTCCCGCGGGAACGAGGCCTTGCTGCATCCCTATGTCGACTCCAAGGGCAACTTCGGCAAAAGCTATTCGCGCGATATGGCTTACGCCGCCTCACGTTACACGGAGGCCAAACTCAGCGCGATTGCCAGCCAGCTGTTCAGTGATATCGATTCCGAAACGGTGGATTTTGTCGACAACTATGACAATACCATGAAGGAACCGGTCCTCTTCCCTGTCACGTTTCCCTCCGTGCTCGTCAACGCCAACATGGGCATTGCCGTCGGCATGGCCAGCTCCATTTGTTCTTTCAACCTCATAGAGGTGTGCGAGACCGCCGAAGCCATGCTCAAAAACCCCGATCATGACATTTTGTCCACGCTTAAAGCGCCCGACTTCGCGTCCGGCGGTTATATTGTGTACGATGAAAACGCCTTGCGCAAAATATATGAGAGCGGGCGCGGCGGCATTAAAGTGCGCGCGCGTTACGCCGTCGACAAATCCAACAACTGCATCGACATCACGGAAATTCCCCCGACCACGACGGTCGAAGCTATTATGGATAAGATCGTGGACCTCGTCAAGCAGAACAAGATCCGCGAAATCGCCGATTTGCGCGATGAAACCGACCTGGGCGGCCTTAAGCTGACAATCGACATGCGCCGCGGTACAGACCCCGAAAAGCTGATGCAGAAACTCTATCGCATGACGCCGCTCGAGGACAGCTTTTCCTGCAATTTCAACATCCTTGTGGGTGGCACGCCCCGCGTGATGGGCGTCGCGGAAATCATCAGCGAGTGGAGCGCCTTTCGTAGGGAATGCGTCAAGCGCCGCGTCTACCACGACCTCAAAATCAAAAAGGACAAGCTGCACCTGCTCCTCGGGCTTTCCAAAATCCTGCTTGACATTGACAAAGCCATCGCCATAGTGCGTGAAACCGAGGAAGAACGAGAAGTCGTGCCCAACCTGATGATCGGTTTCGGCATCGACGAGATACAGGCTGACTACGTCGCGGAAATCCGCCTGCGCCATCTCAATCGCGAATACATTCTCAACCGCATCAATGAAATCGACGAGCTTAAAAAGCAGATTGACGAGATGCAGGATATCCTCGCCAACACAAGGAAAATAGATGCCATCATCATGAGCGAACTCAAACAGGTGGCCAAAAAATACGGCGAGGCGCGCAAAAGCATGCTCTATTACCCCACCGGCGACGATGAGATTGAAGCCGCCGAAGATGTTCCGGACTACCCCGTACACCTGTTTTTTACCAGTGAGGGATATTTCAAAAAAATAACGCCCCTCTCCCTGCGTATGGGCGGCGACCAAAAGCTCAAGGAGGGTGACGCCATCTCACAGGCCGTTGAGGCCGGCAACGCGGCCCAGCTCCTGTTTTTTACCAATAAATGCCAGGTTTATAAGGCCGACGCCAGTGATTTCGCAGACACCAAAGCCAGTGTCATGGGCGATTATATCCCGGCGAAACTCGGCATGGAGGAGGGCGAAGTCGCCATCTACATGGCCGTCACCACAGATTATTCGGGCTATATGCTCTTCTTTTTTGAAAACGGCAAAGCGGGCAAGGTCGAGCTTTCAGGCTACGCGACCAAGACCAAACGCAAAAAGCTGCTCGCCGCCTACTCCGATAAATCCCCGCTCATCGCCGTTTTCCAAATCGCCGAAGATGGTGAATTCCTGATGAAAGCCGCCAACAACCGCATGCTTTTGATTCATACAGGCGCACTCACTTCCAAAACAACCAAGAACACTCAAGGCGTTCAGGCCATGACTTTACGCAAAAACCTCCTTCTCAGTCAGGTCGTGCCTTATACGGACGGGATGCTCGCAAACCCGCACCGGTTCCGCGCCAAATCCTTGCCCGCTTCCGGTTCCTTTTTGCGCCCCGAAGACGAAGGCGAACAACTGATGCTGTAAAGCTCTTTAAGGAGTGATGGGAATGGATAGTTCGGATAGCCGCCTGCGCAGCATGGATAATGCCCTTAAATACCAGTTTAACGACGCTGTATCGGCCTACGATGAGATGCGCCCGACCTATGTGAAGGCTTTATTTGACGATGTCATCCGGTACGCGCATTTGAACAGCGAAAAGCAGGCGCTTGAGGTCGGCATCGGCACGGGACAGGCCACCCTGCCTTTTTTACAAACAGGCTGCCGTGTCACGGCCATTGAAATCGGTGAAGCTTTAGCGCGCTTTTGCGAAGAAAAGTTCGCTGAATATCAGAAATTCAGTGTCCTTAACATCGATTTTGAAAGCGCCGATATTGATGACAATGCGTATGATTTATTCTACTGCGCGTCCGCATTCCACTGGATTCCGAAAGAAATCGGTTACAAAAAGGCGTTCAGGGTTCTTAAGCGCGGCGGCGTACTGGCCCTGTTCTTCAACCGGCCTTTTCCGGCAAACGAGAATGCCCCGGTCCATATCGCGCTGCAGAAAGTTTATGACAAATACATGCCCTCATCGTCAAAACCTCACAGGTTTAATGAGGACGAATGCGCCGAAATCATCAATCCCATTCGTCATTACGGTTTTATCGACGCACATTATAAGCTCTATCACAACACGAGATCTTTCGACGCCGATCAATATGTAAAACTTACAGGTACTTATTCCGACCACAGATCCATGCCCGATGACAAACGCATTCGCATGGAACTGGATTTCAGGGAAGCAATTAACGGTTGCGGCGGCGTCTATACGCTTCATGACACCATTGACCTGTATCTGGCTAAAAAGCCCTGACAGGAAAACACGCAATCACTTGCCCTCATTCCCATACAACATAGACCTTGAAACCTATACTCACGGGACGCCAAAAACATCTGTTTTTGACGTTGAGTGAGTATAATAGCATTGATTTCTTGTCC
>JAITVU010000365.1 GCA_031285645.1 Oscillospiraceae bacterium
TAGCGTCCTGTAGAACGCGGCTCAAAATGTCCCTCCACAGTGCCTCCTGCAAAAATTTCAATAAATTGGCGCGGGGCGACACGTATCCCGACACAACGCACAGAGCCGTCTTCCTTAAATTGTCTGAACGCCTCCGACAACCCTAGGATATTTGTGTAAAATGAGACAGTGGCGTCAATATCTTTTGCGTGAATTGTTGCGTGGCTGATGCCAGTGATCATTGTATTACATCCTCTCCTAATATTGATTGATATTCTCTCAATTTCTCTTGTTTTCACAGTATTTCAGCGTATAGTAGAAAGGCACAGGGTAAGAAAGTCTGTTAGCGGAGCGCCCCAAGAGGCCAACAGGGTAACCTTAACAAAAGCAAGGTAAAAACCAGCTTTTGAGAAGCGTTATACCGGTTTCCGCAAAGGTTCCCACCATAATTACCCACGGCTAACCCTCTCATGTCCTGCAAGGTCGCACGGTGAAAGTGCGCCAGTACATTCCTTCAAACAGCCTTGTGAGGGCTTATGGTAGGGAGCATTTACTCTCATGCTGGCTCATGGCCTAATGGATGACTGATGCTTTCCCCGCGAAACCCTATATTCCATATACCCGAAAAGGTATATTGGCGAATGTTATGCCAAGACCGCGATTTGCTGTTCCCGGACTGGTCCCAGCGCCTTGGCCGGATCGTAATGAACGCGGTTCTTTGCGAGATGGAACAGGATGCGCATCACCTTGAGTCCCACAGCTACAAACGCCTGGTAGCCGGTCAGCGGATTGTTTTTCCTCTCCCACAAACAGCGGTAGTAGCCGTGCATTTCGGGATTGTGCAATGAACCGACCTGTCCTGCCAGGAACAGCATATGGCGCAGATATGGTCGCCCTCGCTTACTGACCTTGGTCTTGCCCTTGTGCTGCCCAGAGCTTTGCTCTACAAGGTTCAGTCCCGCCAACTTGCGCACCTGTTTCCAGTTGTCGAACCGGCTGACCTCACCGACTTCACCGTGGAACACCGCCGAGATCACCGGCCCGACGCCTTTCATGCTCATCAGGATTTCTCCCAATTCCAGATCATCCATGACGGCGGCCATCTCATCCTCAATGGCGGCAACCTTCTTTTCGTAGAACTCCAACTTCTCCTGCAAACTCAAAAGCCGTATCCGGGCGCTGCGCTTGCCCTCCGTCACACCGATACTGCGACCGGCCGCCGTCATCAACGCCTCGGCGCGAACTCGGCCTTCGGTTCCGTTGGACACTTTCCGCAGTGCCAGCGTCAGTTCATCCAACCTCGCCTCCAAAGCATCAGACGGAAAGGGATATCGTCTCATAATCTCCCTTGATGTCGGCTCGGTCACTTTCTCCCAAATCTCATCGTACTCGGAAAAATACTCATCCATCAGCGCCACGATCACGTTATTCGCGCGGTTCACCTGTTTTTGCAGCCGTTTGCGCTCATGGCACAATATCCTAAAGCTCTGCGTATTCTCCTTCCGGCAGGTAAACGTCGAAGTATCGGCCATCCCGCACCAGATGCGCGATGGTTAGCGCGTCCTTCTTGTCGCTCTTGGTCTGGCTATTGTCATCCAGCTCCTTCGCCTGCTTGGTGTGGTGCGGATTTATTCCCACCAGCATGGGGCTACTCTGATGAAGGAACAAATACCAGCCGAATGGCTTCCAGTAGTGTCCAGACGGCTCCAGGCCGACCATAACCTGATCGCACCCCTCTGCACCCGGATCTTTTCGACTCGCTGCATCAGCTTCTCAAATCCTTCCGCGCTGTTCCTGACCTTAACAGCCTTACACAAATCCACTCCGCGATAGTCTGTAATTCGCGCCCAGTGTTCTTTTTTCGCCACATCAACTCCTACGATGATCGTCTTTTCTGATATCCGCAGTAATTTTTCTTGCATTCCTAAACCCTCCTGTTGTTGAATGTTTTCAACAACATTCTATCAGGGAGCATCTTTTTTGCTCAAACTCCATTTGGGCTGCTTTTTAGGAATGCTCTTCTTTATATTTCCAGACATGTAAGATGTCAGAGCTTTTACAATGCTAAGTCATAATTATGTTATAGGACAACTTACATCAGGCGGGTTCATATTTTTAAATAAGTTTAAAGCCAGAGCGTTATTGGAGGGTACTGTCAAGAATATTTCGCAAATTCAGGAACATGGATGGTAGAATTGGGATTTAGCCGGCGACCTCAGAATCCGTCATGCCAACATTAAGGTGCTTCATGTTCATGTATTTCTTGTTACCCCATTGAGTACCCGCGACATGGCGAAGCTTGGCACAAACAAGCATGAGGGCAGAATTGCTGTCGGGAAAAATACCGACAACGCGTGTACGCCTGCAGATCTCACGGTTCAGCCTCTCAATGACATTGTTGGTGCGGATCCGTGACCAGTGCTCAAAGGGAAAATCGGCATATGAGGGTTTCCTCGATGCTGTCCTCCACCTTTTTCGCAGCCTTGTCCAGCTTCATTTCCTGGAGGGATTGCACCACAGCTTTGGCCTTTTCACGGAATGCAGCTTTGCTTTCCTGGGCATGGATTGCTTTGAGCATCTTGGCGACAACCTTGATTTTGGAGCGGGGAACTACTGAGAACACATTGCGGTAAAAATGGACGGTGCAACGCTGGTATTTGGCATCGGGAAAGACTTCATACACCGCCTCCAGCATGCCAAGGCACTTATCGCCGACAATGAGTCGCACACCCTCCAGGCCGCGACCCCGCAGCCACTGGAAGAACTCCAGCCAGCTGACCATGTCCTCTTTCATCCCTTCGGCGGCGCCAAGGACTTCCCGGTACCCATCTTCATTCACGGCGATGGCTACTAGGATGCTGACATTCTCAAATTCCCCGCCCCAGTTGCGGCGCAGGTAGATGCCATCTACGTAGATGTATGGGTATTTCCCGCCCTATAGCGGACGGTCACGCCATTCTTCTATATGGACATATGCCTTCTTGTTCAACTCGCTGATCGTAGACGGTGACACCTTACTACCCCACAGGGCCTCGGTAATATCTTCTACCCGGCGCACCGATACCCCTACCAGGTACATCTCGATCAAGGCTTCCTCCACGCTGCTCTCCCACCAGCGATACCGCTCGATGATCGCTGGTGCAAAGGTCATCCCTTTGAGCTTGGGAACCTTCAGTTCCACGTCCCCGGAGGTTGTGGTCAGATTGCGTTGGTAGTGGCCACTGCGGTAACCTTGGCGCGCCTGTGTTCGCTCGTATCGGGCAGCCCCAGTCAGCGCCTGAGCCTCCTGCTCCAACATGTTATTCAACGTTTCTTCCACGCTGTTTCGTACCAGCTCCTTTAATTCGTTCTTGATTATCCCCTCGTTTAGCTGTATGATTTTCTCAGGCATAGCTACAGTCTCCTTTGCAGAATTGGTGTCTCGTCAACTTCAATTCTACCATCGACTGTTTCCTATGCCTTTTTCTTTTGGCGAAACTTATTGCACCTTATCTATTGGAGGAATGAAGTGTATTCAAACCGCAAACTGATCCATTTTAAAATTTCCTGATTATTAAAGCAAAGGCCGCATATTACGGCTTTTGGTGGCAAAGCCACGTTAAGAAAGGAGATTAAGTGCTATAAAAACTCAACACAAGTAGGCAAAGGCAGCGGCAAAGGGGGATATACAGGACAGAGCGTACCGGAACCGGCGTCCACACTGAAAATCTCAACACAGTTTTCATCTTGCCCGCACACATACGCAAACTTTCCGTTCGGCAGGAAATTGAGATCGCGCGGGAAACAGCAAGGTACATTGTCCGTGCGCGTCACCGTACCGTCCGCGTTAACTCTAAAGACGCCGATATTATCTACAAATCGGTTGCCCACAAGCAACATTTGACCATCCGGGGACAGTCGGATGGCCGATGATGCCTTGCGCGCGCTCATCATGGCCTCGTCAAGCGTCGGGACCGTTTCCAGCAAGGTAAACACACCGTCGTTATAGGCGTAACTGGTGATAAGGCATCCCATCTCGGATACAACCCAGCAATAGCGCCCGTCTTTTGAAAAGACCATATGGCGCGCACCCGCGCCCCGCACCACGGGAACGTCCTGAATATGGGATAATATTCCATGTTCGTCCGGCTTGTATACGTGAATCACATCGAGCCCGAGATCCACATGGCACACATATTTGCCGTCCGGTGTGATACAGCCGTAATGGATATGCGGGCTGTTTTGCTGCGGATGCGGACCCGAGCCCGTGTGCTGAATAACCTGAATGGGCCCCCAAAGCGCCCCGTCCCCGCCCAGGCTGTAAACCGTAATGCGCCCCTCGCGGTAATGCGAGGCGTAAACAAAACGGCCGTCCGGCGACAGGCATGTATGGCAGGGCGGGCTTTCACAAACCGCCGGCATGGCGTTAACAGGCGTCAATGTTCCGTCACCTGCAATGCGCAAAGACGCGACCATCCCTCTCCACGGCGACACCGTATCCGGGTTTGAGCGGGCGGAAACCATAAGCTTTCCATCGGGCGCCGTGACGAAATAGCATGGGATATCAAAATTTTCAAGGTGCTGAATGATCTCAAGAGCGCCGGTTTCGCCGTTCGCCTTTACAACCCGGATTCCCCCGTCTTTCCCCGCCGCGTTGGTCCCTATGTAACCAATGAAATTCTCCATCCTGTCCTCCTGTCAGTATCTCCGCCAAAATGCGGAGGGAATTTTAATTTCACTTTGTTCCGCCGCTATAGAACCTGCCGCATCCCTTTTATCTGATCTGGCGCAGAGGCAGCTCCTCACCCACATACGGAATGTAGCGCTCAAAGCCCTCCGCGTATTTTATAGCCGGGTTTTTCGTCCAGCCCGCGGCCTGCCTTGCGCGATACTGCGCATAAGTTGTGTAGTATTCACCCAGGAAAGGCTGTGAGGTAAAGCGCGCGAGTGCCTCCATTTTTGTGTTGAACACATCCGTGATGTCCACATAGGTATCCGGAGAAAAGCCGTTAAACTCCGTGTGGGGAACCGTGCTCTCGAATAAAAAGATATCCGGTATGACAATGGGCTCAAAGGGCGCTTTAAGGCGCGCGGCATTGGCGATGCTCGCGGCGCGGATCGCCGCCTTGGCCGCAACGGCGTGATCCTCGTTAATCGGGTCGTTCGTGTAGTGGGTCAACAGCACATCGGGCGCGAAATTCTGGATATCAAGCGCCAGCTCGGCTTCACGTTCGCACGAAATGAAAAGCGGGTAATCGTCCCAGTCCTTGAACTCGATGTCGATACCAAGGAACCCGGCGGCGGCCAGCGCCTCACTTTTTCTGGCGGCCTTACAATCCGCCACAGCAGCGTTCAGGTTTGCGTTCCAGAATTCGCGGGATTCCCCGCGCTCCCCAAAGGTCAGGGCAATCACCTTGATGGTGTATCCCCGATTGAGATAGCGTATAATTGTCCCGCCCGCCCGCGAGCAGAAATCAGCGGTATGCGCGCAGACAACCAAAATCCGTTTATTCATTTTAACTCGCTCTCCGCCGCGGTATACCGCGGTTTCCGCTTTTGCGGCAGCGGCGCCGTATTTGCCGTATATCTGGGTCAGATTAAAGTTGTCCGGCCGTTTTCAGGGCGGCCTCAAGCTTTTTCATATCTTCAGCGCCCAGAGACGCCAAAGGTTTGCGGCAGGTCCCCATATCAATACCCATCACGCGGCAGGCATCCTTGATCATGGCCGGGTATGTGCCAAGACTGAACACATCGCGCACCGCGAACAGTTTCATCTGAAGATCAATGGCTTTCTCCCGCTCACCGGCCATATATGCGCGGTACAGCGCCGTGACAAGGCCGGGGACGAAATTGGCTGAGGCGCTCACTGTGCCCGCGCCGCCCAGATCCAACAGCGAGACAATCAGCGAATCGTTGCCGGACAGGGCTGAAAAGCCGGGGGCCATATTGGCGAGATAACTCATGGTGTTGTTCATGTTGGCGCTGGAATCCTTGACGCCGACAATATTCGGAATCTGTGAAAGCTTGCCCAGTGTTGCCCCGGCAATGTTGACGGACGTGCGCAGCGGGTGGTTATACAGAATAATCGGCAGGGCGGTCGAGGCCGCCACATCCGTATAAAAGCTGAGCAGCTCGCTTTGGTTCGGCGTCGCGAAATACGTCGTGATAACGCTGACGGCGTCCGCGCCCTCACGCTCGGCCATTTGGACCAGATCCACGGTCTGCTTCGTGCTGGAGCCGCCGGCGCCGAAATAAACCGCCGTGCGCCCTTTGACATATGATATCGTCGCTTTGAGCAAATCGCGTTTTTCCTCAAATTCCATTGCGTACGCTTCGGCGGTGGAACCGGACACAAAAATACCGTCCACCTCCGCTTTGCACTGTATATCAATCATATGCTCCAAAGCGGCGTAATCAATGCTCTCATCGCTTGCCTTAAAGGGGGTAACCAACGCTGTAATAACGCCTTCCGGTCTCAACATAAACAGCCCTCCAATATATTTAACATAATTAACGCGCTATTCCCGATTGATAAACTCGCCGCCCATATGGCCGGTGTCGTCGACAAAGTTGCCCTTGGCATCCCGAAAAGACTTACTCCATTCCGGGTCATTCGCACGCTCAAGAAACACCGCGCCGTCGTCCTGCGGATCATAGCCGATAAGCTCTTTGAGATGATCGATCGGCCACACACGCCCGGTATTCTTCGAAATGCCGTAAAGATTGAGAAAACGAATATCATCCGGCGCTTCGAGGCAACACTCCACCAGATGCGCCATATCTCTATGGCTGATCCATACCGTTGTTCGGCGCGGGCTTTTGGGCTCGTCATCCGCGGGATAATGCCCGATGCGGATATTGATGCAGGATATGCCGTACTTATCGCTGTACATGCGTCCCATCAGCTCCGATGTCGCCTTTGACAGACCGTAAAAGGTATCGGGGCGATACGGCGTGTTTTCTTCAATAACATCCGTTGTTTTGTAAAATCCAATGACATGGTTTGTCGAGCCGTAGACCATGCGCTTAACTTTATTGATGCGCATGGCCTCATAAATATAGTAGACGCCCAGGATATTGTTCGGGATAACCTTTTCCTCAAATTCTCCGGGGCCCAGATAGGCCGCCATATGTATAACCGCGTCCACGCCCTTCGTCAGCTCCAGGATACGCTCCTTATCCAGAAGATTCATGGCAAGAATGCCGCGCTCGGGATCCGCGTGGCGGGCTGTGGCGATTACGTCATACCGCCCGGTATTCCGAAGTTCCCGCATCAGCATGCCGCCGATCCTGCCGTTTGTCCCCGTAATCAATACACGCTTCATACAAAGCCTCCCTTTTATTCATTGGCGGTATCACCCTTAAATGCGTTAAATTTGTGACATCAGTCCTCACAGGGGACACCGTCGCTGCGGATATAGTAATCAACGCTGCTTGCCGTCACAACGATGGAGGGAACGAGAATTTGTCTCTGCACAATATCTTTGCCCATCAAATAATTATCCAGCATTTCGACGCACCGGCGTGCGATTGTCGTGTGCTGATTATAAATAACGGCGCTCAACTCACCGCTGTGCAGAAGCCGCACACTTTCAGGAAAAATATCGCTGCCAATTGTTCTGACCCGCCCTGTAAAACCCATTTCGCGCACAGCCTCACACATGGGACCCGTTGCGCGGGAACTGGTGGAATAAATGGCGCTGACGCCAACTTCACCGCTAAGAGCGGACTTCATCCTGTTTTTTACAATAAGCGGATCCTGGTCATTGTCAATTTTTAGAATGTCCAGATG
>JAITVU010000371.1 GCA_031285645.1 Oscillospiraceae bacterium
CGGCCCGTGGTCTGGCCGATACGGCCAAAGCCGATGATGCCCATCGTCTTGCCGGCCAGCTCGATAAGGGGATAATCCCAGAAGCACCAGTCATCGTTTTTCTCCCAGCGGCCCTCGAACACGGCCGCGCTGTGATGGCCAATATGATGGCAGATTTCAAGCAGAAGGGCTATGGCAAACTGGCCCACCGCCGCCGTGCCATATGTGGGAATATTGCAGACCGGAATGCCGCGTTCCTTCGCGGCCTCAACATCCACCACATTGTAGCCCGTGGCTAAAACGCCGATAAACCTGATGTTCCTGCAGGCGTCGAGCGTGGCCCTTGTAATAGGGGTTTTATTGAGGATGACGGCGTTCGCGTCGCCGATGCGCGATATGATCTGGCCGGCGGGCGTGCGGTCATAAACAGTGAGATCACCGAGCTTTTCAAAACCTTCCCAGCTCAGGTCGCCGGGATTTTCGGTATATCCGTCCAGGATAACAATTTTCATGCTTTGACAGTCTCCTCACATAAAGCCAGCGGCTTTTCTATTTTATATCTCAAGCACCCGGATTAGTCCTCAAGCAAAGCCCAGGCGCGGTTAAGGACGCGTTTGGCGTTGGCGATAACAGCGTCGGGGTCTTCATCCTTCCACGGCTTCACTTCAAAGGAGAGCACATAGGGGTCCTGGGCATTGAAAAAGCCCTCATTTTTAAGGACACGCAGGAAATCAAGCACCTCGCGGGTATCGTTGGCGCCGCCGGGGAAGCCGAAGCGTTGATGTTCGTCCCCGTAACCCTCCACGGCCGGGTCGGCGCACACGGTGTTGCCGATGTGGAAATGGGTGAGGTAGGGGCGCAGCGCGCGCACAACAAACTCGGGGGTCTCATAAGTCATGGGGATATGTGACAGATCAATCAGCAGACCGAAATTGTCATGCGTCGTGCGCATATCGGCGGCGAAGCGGGCCGCGAGCGGCGCCGGGCCGATCAGGGAGGCTTTGGCGATATCGTAATCGAAAACTTCAAGCTCAACCATCATGCCCTTTGTTTTCGCGTAGTCGCAGAGGTTGCGGGTTGTTTTGAGCAGTTGGCCGTAAGCCTGATCCTTAGTGGCTTCTTCCCACTTGCCGGACAGGAACGCCATACCCCCGGACCCGAGCGTCTCGGCTTCGTCAATCGCCTCCATCAAAGTGGCTTCGGCTTTTTTGCGGTCGTCTTCATCGACGGCGTTGGCGTTCATGCCTGTTGTCAGCAAGCGCGGCTGCCCGCCATAGCACACGTTGATATGCGAGACCTCAAACAGCCTGGCCACTTCGGCGCGCACCCCAGGGTCCTTGATCCAGTTAATTTCAACGGCGTCGAAATAATCATCGTAAATAATCTTTTTAATGTTGTCCACCGTATTGGGGTCGTCTCCGCGCATCATGGTTGGATAAGCCATAAAGGCGATCAGACCGACCTTAAAATACTTGTGAATGGATTCTCTCATTTTTTGTGCTCCTTCGCTTGATTTACTTTTGCGCGCCATGTCGGCGGCGCGCAAAAGCTTCAATAAATTTATTATATACTTTTACAAGCCTTGCGTAAAGCCAATTTTGGTGAATTTGGCAAATATTTTACAAAATAATTAAATAATTATGTTAATTTAATAACAAATGGCCGGAAAATGACAAAATGCATAAAACAGGCGCCTGATTTGTTCTTAAGTGTCCACACCAAATTCCATGTAATGAAACCGCCGGTTATCCCGCGGTGTGCGTCATCGCGTTTTTATCCGCACGCGGCGGCGCATGACGATTTATGCCCTGATCGACGCGTCAAGCACGGTTCGGGCCAGCAGTTCAAGATCCCCGTAGCAAACCAGTTCCCCCGCCTTTCGGCGGTAAGCGGCCGCCCCGCGCACCCCTTTGAGATACCAGGCCACATGGCTGCGTGCCTCGCGCATGGCGGCCCTCTCGCCCTTATACCGGCAGGCCAGGGCAATATGGCGCAGCATCACGGCCATTTTCTCTTCCAACGCCGGTTCGGGCAAACGCATACCCCTCTCCATATAAGCCTTGATTTGCGCGAAAATCCAGGGACGCCCGAGCGCGCCGCGCCCAATCATGACAAGGTCGCAGCCCGCTTCCTCATACATTTGCGCACAGGCATCGACACTGTCCACATCCCCGTTCCCGACAACCGGAATGCGCAGCGCGTCCTTGACGGCCTTAATAATGCCGAGATCGACAGGCGGCGCGTACATCTGCGTCTTTGTCCGCCCGTGTATCGTCACGGCCGCGGCGCCGCCTTCCTGCGCCACAAGCGCCGCCTCAACGGCGTTGACGCTGTTTTCGTCCCAGCCCTTGCGTATTTTAACCGTGACAGGCACGGTGCTCGCGTCCGCCACCGCGCGGATGATTTCCCCCGCCAAAGTAAGATTCTTCATCAGCGCCGCGCCGCTGCCGCCGCCCGTTATTTTCGGGGCCGGGCATCCCATATTGATATCGATAAAATCGGGCTTGAACCCGAGCGCGATGCCGGCGGCCCGTGCCATTGTGTCAGGCTCGTCCCCGAAAAGCTGCACGGCCATGGGCCGCTCATGCCCGGTCACGCCAAGCAGCTGAGCCGTCTTTTTGGAGCCGTAGCAGAGCCCCTTGGCGCTGGCCATTTCGCCCACGACGCAGCTCGCGCCCATGTTGATGCATATTTCGCGGAACGCGCGGTCGGCGACGCCCGCCATTGGAGCCAGCATCGCCGTTTTGGGAAATTTGAGGGATCCGATCGTCAAAATAAAACCTCCGTGGACAAATTGAAACGGCAAACAGAACCGGGCCTGCCTCCGGCAGCCCGTTTCCATGCGTATGGCGCGCAAACTTCTAAAGGTATTTCTTCATATAGTAGCGCTCGTGGCCGGGCGGCCCTTCCAGCGTGGCAAAGACTGTATAGCCCTGTTTGATATAAAAATCCCTGGCCTGGAAATCAAGGGTCTCAAGGTGGGAGAGCATGCAGGACCGCGCGCGGGCATAAGCCTCCACCGACCGAAGCAGCGCGCCGCCAATGCCCGAACCGCGGCACCTGTCATCCACCCAGAGAATCTCCACATAAAGGGTGTCCAATATGGGCGTGTAAGTACACAACGCGCCGCCCAATACGGCGCCGTTTTCATCAAGGGCTACACGCGCCACCTTTTCGGGCTCAACAAGGGTGACGCCCAGTTGCTTCTGGTTAAAATCAATGAGGCCCTTCGCCACAAAATCCCACTGTTCAGGGTTGCCCGGAGTAATGCTGTAAGTCATTGCGTTCTCCTTTGCCATTGTGATTATGTTGGCAGGCTTCGACTGACGCCGCTGATGAATACGATTCATTTTACCAAACATTGCGTCAATCGGCAAGGTTTTGTGTTATACTATAATTCAGATATCAGACAAGCTCCCGAAAGGACTGACGCTATGAAACTGCTCGCTGTGGACGGCAACAGCATTCTCAACCGCGCCTATTACGGCATCAAGCTGCTCTCGACGAAGGACGGCATTTTCACAAATGGAATATACGGCTTTTTGAGCATCCTGCTGCGCATGCAGCAGGAAACGGCTCCGGACCTGATCGCCGTCACCTTTGATATGCGCGCGCCGACATTCCGCCACAAGCGCTACGAGGGTTATAAAGCCAACCGCAAGGGCAGGCCGGACGAGCTCGCCCAGCAGATGCCTTATCTCAAGGAGCTGCTGGGCTATCTGGGTTACGCAATCGTCGAGCTGGAGGGCTATGAGGCCGACGACCTGCTGGGCACGCTGGCGCGCCGGTGCCTTGAAAGCGGCGACGAATGCGTGATCGCCACAGGCGACAGGGATTCGTTCCAGCTTGTGGGCGGCGGCGTGAGCGTGCGCCTGGCATCGACAAAAGGGGGCAGGCCCCAGGCCGAAATGATCGACGAGGCCGCGATCGCGGAGAAGTACGGCGGCATCACGCCCGCCGAGCTGATTGAGGTCAAGGCCCTGATGGGCGACAGCTCCGACAACATTCCCGGCGTCGCCGGCGTCGGGGAAAAGACCGCCCTGGCGCTCATCGGGCAGTATCACAGCGTCGACGCGATATACAGCGACCTGGATAACCTTGACATCAAGGACAACCTGCGTGAAAAGCTGCGCGCGGGCCGGGATATGGCTTATATGAGCCGGGAACTGGCCGAGATCAACTGCGCCGCGCCCATAGAGACAACGCCGCGCGACTGCGTCAAGCAGCCTGTTGACAACGCCGCCGCTTACAACCTGATGGCGCGGCTTGAGATTTTCAGCCTGATGGACAAGTTCGGCGTGCGCCCCGAGAAGCTGCGCGAAACAGCCGCCGCCCGGGAGGAAGAATCGTCGCCGTCGCTCGATATCCTGTTCGGGTTGATACC
>JAITVU010000085.1 GCA_031285645.1 Oscillospiraceae bacterium
CCCGTTTCCACCGTTGAACTGGCCAATAAGCTGGGGCAGTGTCCCCTTGCGTTCCAGCCCGGCGCCCGCTGGCGCTACGGCACATCCGCGGATGCAATGGCCGCCGTGGTCGAGGTAGCCTCCGGGCAGCAATACGGCCGGTTCTTGCAGGACGCTTTGTTTGGCCCGCTCGGCATGGATGACACCGGCTTTTTCGTTCCGGCATCCAAACAGGCGCGTCTGGCAAAAACCTACAGGGAAACAGCGGACGGCCTTGTTTTGCACAGCGGAAATCAGCTTGGTATCGTTGATTCCATGCTGTCGCCTCCCGCTTTTGAGTCGGGCGGCGCGGGCCTCACGTCCACGATTGACGATTATATGACGTTTGCCCGGATGCTGCTTGGCGGCGGCGCTTTAAACGGAACACGCGTCATGTCGCCCAAAACCGTTGAGTATTACACCACGCCGCAGCTCAATAACGCCGCCCAGATCCAGGACCTTGACGATCACTGGACGAACGGCCTGGCCGGATTCAGCTACGGGAACTTCATGCGCATTATGGAGCGCCCCAGCAACGCTGTTTTCATGGCGTCACCGGGTGAGTATGGATGGGACGGCGCGCTCGGCGTTTATTTCATGAACGCGCCGAGGGAAAACCTGACATTTTTATTCATGACGCAACGGGCCGGTTCCGGCACACTGCCTGTCACCCGGCGCTTGCGCAATATCGTCTTCGCCGCGCTCGAGTAAATGTCATCTTAAACTGCTGAGATGCCAGGACTTTCCGCCCTCCCCAACGCCGCAAATCACCCATGGCGGTAAACCGTCATGGCCAGAACGCGGCACAGCCGTATTCTGGGGTTGCGCTTTTTAAAAGCGCAACTGATTTGCGGCTCCGGGTGTCTATTTCCATAACCTTTAGTTTGAAAATACGCCTAATTGCAAACACGCCGGCTTTGCGTTGCAAAGCCGGCGTGTTATCTCATTTAAGAACTTCAAAACTTTCTTTCAAATTATAAATTGGCATATATGAAATTATGACAGACAAATGCCTATTCATCCTCTTCGAGTACAATAACGCCGACTTTAGGCATAGCCTCGACCTCAGTGCTGAGCTTGCAGGTCATGTACTTGAGCTGGCAGCGCAGTTGTCCCAGCTTTTTCGCCTTTTCCTTTGGCGGCAGGTCGGCGCTTTCCATTTTGAGTATTTTCCCCTTTATCGTATAGACCGTCTCCTGCAGGCGTTTGGCCCGCATGGACATGGGTTTATAGGAGAAGCTGCCGTATTTTTTACCTCTCTGCCCTTTTGGCAGCGTGTAAATAGACACATGGTCCTGATCCCTGTATCCGTATTTCCTGCGCAGTTCTTCTTCACGCGACTGGTTCTTTATGACCATCTGTATGTATTCCAGCGACCGGTTGGAATCTCCGGAAACCTTTGCGCACATGGCGCTCACCCCGCTTCACTCAAAGCCGTTATCTTTACGGACTCCCTATAATCAAACTCCGTATGACTTACATTATCTATATCGGCCCGCCCCGGGGGATATTTATAGTTGGGCCGAAGAATTTTTGCGCAGGACAAAATTGGCGATATACGCCGAGAATTGAAGCGCCAGAACCCCGATGATGGTGCCGAAGAGGCCGAAGATATCGCGAAAGAACACAACAAGCAAAAACACCGCGATCGTCAGGAAATAACGGGACATCGCCATCAATGCCCCGTAATTCTTCGCGCCCTTCTCCTCCATATCCGCCGCTTTTCCAAGGGATTTCTCCATTAGGATCACTTTGAGCACGGAAGAGGCGCATCCGACAAACAGGCCCAGCGCGTAAGGCGCGGGCGCTTCAAAAGGGTAAATAAACACAGATACAAGCAGCCCGATCACTAAAAAGAATAAAAACAGCCCGCCCAGCGCGTAACACATCACGGCGGCGGTTTTAGATACTCCGAACAAGCGCGTCATTTTTTATCCCGTTCCTTTGTCGCGATATCATAGAGCACTTTAAGCGACGACAGCCCGCCGATCAGCGACCCGACAATCAGCAGCCAAGGCGACGTACCGAAAAACCGATCCAGATACTTTCCGGCAATAAAGCCCACGAAAACACAGGCCGCCATCGAAAAACCCAATTGGGTCAACAGGGCGAACGCCCTGAAAATCTCGCCGCGGCTGTCTTTATTCATGATCCTGTTCCCCACCGCGCCCCTCGTCCTTCCCCTTCAGGATGGAATAGGCGCTGACATCCATATTCACCAGCATTTGGCGTAAAGCCGTCTCGGCGCGATGCATTTCCGCATTCGCGCTCTGCTCCTTGAGTTTGTTTTCCGCCCGCGCCGTCGCTATTTCGGCGAGCGCTTCGTCCAATCGTTCCGGCGGCTCGGCAAGCGGCGTCAAGACGACGACGGCATCGTCCTGAATGGTGGCGAATCCGCCCATGACAGCCAGAATATACTCCGGTTGTTTCTGCGAGAATGTCCGCAGGACCCCGTAATCCAGGATCACGGAATACGGCTGGTGGCCGGGCAGTACGCCCATATCCCCCTGTGCCGTGCGCATGAGCACAAAATCGGTGTCCGCTTCAAGGGCCACTTTGCCGGGTGTGATCACTTTAATATGCACTTTTTTATCCGCCACGCCTTACACCTCCGCCGTTATAGGGGCCTTATCTGTTTCCAGCACGATACAGTCCTATTTTTTGCCCGCTTTTTTGAGCACGTCGTCAATCGTCCCGGCATTGAGAAAACTCGACTCCGGAATGCCGTCATGCTGGCCGTTGAGAATTTCCTCAAAGCCGCGCAGCGTCTCGGCCAGCGGCACATAAACACCGGGTATACCCGTATAATCCTCGGCGACGAAAAAGGGCTGCGACAGGAAGCGCTGGATGCGGCGCGCGCGGCCGACGATCAGCTTGTCGTTCTCCGACAGCTCATCCATGCCGAGAATGGCGATGATGTCCTGCAGCTCCTTATAGCGCTGCAGAATGCTCTGCACATCCCTGGCCACCTGGTGATGCGTGTTGCCGACAATAAAGGGATCCAGAATGCGCGATGTCGATTCGAGGGGATTCACGGCGGGATAGATGCCCTGCTCCACGATATTGCGGGACAGAACCGTCGTCGCGTCCAAATGCGCGAATGTCGTCGCCGGCGCGGGGTCTGTCAGGTCATCCGCCGGGACATACACAGCCTGCACGGATGTAATCGATCCGCTCTTTGTCGAGGCGATGCGCTCCTGCAGCGCGCCCATCTCAGTCGAAAGCGTAGGCTGGTATCCCACCGCGCTGGGCATACGCCCGAGCAGCGCCGACACTTCCGATCCCGCCTGGACAAAGCGAAATATATTGTCGATGAAGAGCAGCACATCCTGCCCTTGCGTATCCCTGAAATACTCCGCCATGGTGAGGCCTGTGAGCGCCACGCGCATCCTGGCCCCGGGCGGCTCGTTCATCTGCCCGAACACGAGCGCCGTTTTCTGCAGCACGCCGGATTCTAGCATCTCGTAATACAGGTCGTTGCCCTCGCGCGTGCGTTCCCCGACGCCGGTAAAAACGGAGTAGCCGCCGTGCTCGGTCGCGATGTTGCGGATCAGCTCCATGATCAACACCGTTTTGCCGACGCCTGCGCCGCCGAACAACCCCACCTTGCCACCCTTGACATAGGGACAAAGCAAATCAATGGCCTTGATGCCTGTTTCCAAAAGTTCCGCCGAATCGGATTGATCCGAGAAATCGGGCGGCGCGCGGTGAATCGACCAGCGCTCCTCGTAAGCGGGCGGGTCCATGTCATCAATGCTGTCGCCGAGCACATTAAACATGCGCCCCAGCGTCGCCTCCCCCACCGGGACCGATATCGGCCTGCCCATATCCAGCGCCTGTGCGCCGCGGACAAGGCCGTCGGTGGAACCCATCGCGATACAGCGGACCATGCCGTCGCCGAGCTGTTGGGCCACCTCGGCGACAAGCATTTCCTCCATATTCTGTATGCGGACCGCACTGTTAATCGCCGGCACGGCCCCATCGGGAAAACGGACATCCAAAACCGCTCCCGTGATCTGGACAACCTGTCCTATCGCGTTTACCGCCAAATTCTCATTCCTTTCCGCGAGCGGCTGTTTACCGGCCGGCAAAAGTATTTTGAAATCATTTCATTATACATGAATTGCGTTTAGAATCTGTATTCCACTTTACGAATACAGATTCTTGGTTTCCGGATCAAACAACCGCATTTGCGCCGCCGACAATTTCGATAATCTCCTGCGTGATCTGTCCCTGACGCGCCTGATTGTAACTTAACGTCAACGACGCGATCATCTCATCCGAATTTTTAACCGCCGCGTCCAT
>JAITVU010000093.1 GCA_031285645.1 Oscillospiraceae bacterium
CTTGCTGCCATCAGCTCCGCCCAAAACGCGAGGAAAGCTTCTTGGTTTTCGTACTGGTAATTCTTGTTGAGTTGCAACAGATTGAGTTCTTCCGGTCTGACATCGGTAATATCGCGCACATCGCTGCGTACCGACCACTGGCCACTCAGCAGATAGGGCTTGTAGCCCTCGCCCTGTCCGTCCGTTCCGCCAAACATCCAGCGGATAAACAGCTTAGCTGTGTTTATGTTAGGCGCTCCACCTGTTATCATGACATTGATAGGAATATAAACCCCGCAAAACGGCTCCATGTCGTAATTGTTTTCATGCCGATAACCAATTTCCCGCAGCCGCGTTTTACTCGATATAGCAACCGCGAGGTTGGGGGTACTGCTTCCCGGCGATCCGACAATCTCAACCGCTTCATCGCTGGAATTGACGATAACCACGCCGTTTTCGACAAGACGCCGGATAAAGATTCGTCCCGCCGTTTCACCCTCCGGTACGGCAAGGGGTTCGCCATACAAAGTCTCGTAGCCCTCTGCCATCAAATCGCTGTTTGCCATCACCGTCATAAGAAACGCAAGGGTTGTCGCTGATTTGGAGGGGTTTGGCATATGTACCAGCCCGCGCCACTTATCCTCTGTCAACTCCCACCAGTTATGCACAGGCGGCTCGGAATAGTACGCGTCGTTGTACTGAAGAATCGGGCTTTCCCCCGCAAGTGCAAGAAGCTCGTCGTTATTGCCGGGCAGCAACTTATCAGCAATATCGTAGGGAACATATTTGGCGACAATGTTCTTGGGCAAAAATTCATTCGTCATAACCCCGCGTCCATCGGAGATGGTAATCAAATCTACCGTGAAATCCCCCGCTGCGTAATTCGCCGCCAACAGCTCATAAAGCTCCGGTTCGCGGGTATGGTTTACCTTGACCGTCAGCCCCGGATACTCTTTCTCAAAGGATTCCGCTACATCCATCATGCGGGTGGATGTGCTGTAGACCGTCAGCATCCCTTCCGTCTTTGCGGCGGCGTAGAGTTGTTCCGGGGTTTCCTCTGCGGCGAGGTTCGCCGTTTCCAGCCACCCGGCCAGCGGATCGGGCTGGGCGGGCGGTTCGGCGTTGCATCCTATCAGAAGAAGGGAGAGCGTAAGAAGAGTTGCCGCGATCCGTTTCATGATACATCGCTCCTTTTTTGCGCGTCATACGCCGCTTGCGCTGACTGTACGAGTTGTTCTAAACCCCTATCGTCAAAGCCGTCGACATAGGTTTGCCACGCAGTATCGTCAAAGGGGTCTTTTTCTCCGGTGATAAACGCTTCGATGTTATTGTCTGTATAGGAATTGATGGCTTCCGCGCCTTCGTCCCGGTACCGGATCAATTCTGTAGGCTGGAATGGTTCGTAGGTGCGGTACGCCCTCGCGTCAACATAGTGCGGGTCTAAATCATTGGCCGAAAACGTAACGCCGTTGGCGTATTCGGGATACGCGAAAAACGGGCCCAGCTCGGCGAGGTGCTTGTTCTGCATCTCCCCCCAAAGCTGGTTGACCACCTTCACCGTGGCGGCGTCGCCGTAAAAATCCACGTCAAGGCCGCCCGCTGGATTCCAGTCTACTCCTTCCTCTCCATACCGCCCGATCAGGAACGCTTCCTCAGACAGCATAAGATCGAACAGTTTGAACACGGCTTCCGGGTTGTCACAACTCGACGTGATAATCCCGGCTGGTGTGGGAGCTGGCGTCCGCACGGTTGCGTTGTGCGTTCCGTCCGAGCCGACAAGGGGCGCGACATGAACATAATTGTGCGCAACCTCGCGGTTGCTGGGAAAGATAACGTCGTTGATGAATCGGCTGGTAAAGCCGCCGAGAAGGTTCTCCGGGTCGTTCGCCAACCCCTCCAGCCCTACGTTCCCCAGCTCAAACTGGAAGGGGCTGATTAAGCCGTCGCTATAAAGTTCATTCAGATACTGCATGGCTTCGCGCCATTCCGCTGTCACCGGGGCGAACTTGACAGATCCGTCCTCCACGAACAGGCGGGAATTGGCCGGATCGTTGTAGACAAAGGCGTTGATGATAAAATTATAACACTGCTCACTGGCAACGTCCTTGCTCCCGGCCAAGGGGATTTCATCCCGCTGGCCGTTGCCGTTGGGGTCGTTGTCCCGAAAGGCGATCAGCGTTTCCCGCAGCTCGTCGGTGGTGCCCGGAACGCTCAGTTTCAGGGCTTTCAACCACGATTGGTTGATCCACATCACCTGAAAGTTGCTCTGGGAAATGGAGGGATCGAAACCCGGCATATAGTAGATATTGCCGTCCGGGGAAGTCATGGCCGAACGAAGATCATATGCGGGGAAATGGTCAAAGATCGCGTTCAGATGAACCGACTCTTCCACATAATCATTCAGCGGAAGGATATAGCCGTCCTCGCCCAGCTCCTGCAACACACGGCTCATACCGTCGGGCGCGTCGCTGCCGAAGATGGAGAAGAAAGCGTCGGTCTGCAACCCGGAAGAAAACACAGAGCGCAGCCGTTCCGGGGTCTGGATATCGCGGATGATGTTGAACTGAATGGATAGCCCGGTCTGTTCCTCCAGCCAAAGCTTGTAATAGTTCGTATCAATGCTGCGGATGTAGTCGCTTTCAGGCATGGAGATAACAATTTCCTCACGCGCTTCGGGAGCGCAACCGGGGAGCAAGCCGCACAAAACAATCGCCACAGAGAGGGCGAACCATTTCAGCCTGATCATACCATTCCTCCCTCTTCGTTTGCGAGCGTCGCCGGGATGGTGACAGAAACCACAAGCCCGCCGCCGCTGCCCTGTTTGATCGTGAGCTGTCCCGCGTCGCCGTAATAATGATACAGTCGGTTACAGATGTTCCGCAAGGCGATGCTCTCCACGCCCCGCGCGGAATCGGCGTCCACGTCCAGCCTTTCCATGAGAGCGGCGAGAGCTTCCGCGCTCATACCGCGCCCATTATCGCTCACGGTAAAGGAAAGGAACCCGTCGCTTAACCCGGCCTTGACGGAGATAGCAAAGTGAGAAACCGGCTCCTGATAGCCGTAGGCAATCGCGTTTTCAATAATAGGCTGGAGCAGCATTCGGGGCATTCTATAATCTTCGTCCATCAGCCGGGTATCAAAGTCAAAATCCACATTGAGCTTGCCGTCGTAGCGGTTATTCATGATGTCCACATAGGTTTGCAGAACGCCGTATTCATCCCATACGTTAATCTTTTCGTCCTTGTCGTAGGCGTAGCGGAACAGGGAGAGCAGACCTTCCGCAATGGCTTCCGCTTTTTTCGTCTCGCCGTTCCGGGCAAGAATGCGGATGGTGTTCAGGGTGTTCACGGTAAAGTGCGCGTTAATCTGCTTTTTCAGCGACAGCATAAGGGCGATTTGCCGCTCCACCTCCGCCGCCAGCAGCGCGTTGTTCTTTTCTTCGATGTGCTGGAGCAGCTCGTTGATTTTGTCCACAAGGCCGTCAAATTCCTGACTTTGCACATGGGGCAGGTTTTCGGCTGGCGTCTCGGCGTTCAGGGCTTCGATCCCGCCAATCACTTTTACCATTGGCCGGAAGAACTGCTTGTTAAGTGTATCGGAATAGAGCAGCAGCACTAAGCCGAAGATCGCCGCCGTGATGATCGCAACCAGAGTGAAGGAAGCGAGGGAATCCCGCATATATTGCGGCTCGGCGGTGACGGATATTTCATAGGGGGTAATATCTAGTCTGCTGGTGATGATGGGCGCTCTGCTATTATAAAACAAGTCGAGCTGATCCGTGTTGGCCGTGACAACGCCGTCAACTCCCTCGATCTTGATAAGCAGCGCACCGGACTGGTCATAGCTCTGCATGACCTCCAGTATTTTTTCTTCCTCGATCAGCGTGACAACCGCCCCGGCTCGGCCAGTATCGTAGCCCGCCAGCTTATCGGCGTATCCGATGTATTTCACACCTTCCAGCTCGACGTTCAAATACGTGGGAAGACTTAGGGTGGGGATCAGATCGTTTAGCAGAGCGCAGGATTTGTTCCCCAGCTTACCCGCAATGCGGTAATACCCGTCGTCACCGCAGCGGAGAAGGATATCCTCTACAAAATCTGAACTATACGCGCTGCCGCTGGGCGACATGGAGAGTTTTTCGGCGAGGGAATAGAATAGGCGGTCGTTTCGCTGCATGGCCAACGTTCGCACGTCAGCGCTATTGACAAGGCTATAGGACAGGCTTTCGGCCTGAGAGAACTCGCCGCCCAGCCGCTCAATAACCTGTTCTGCGGCCAGCGAGATTTGGCTTTCCGTCGCGTCGGCTATGTAGTTTGATATGATAGCATAAAAGACCGCCCACACAGCGGCAACCGCCGCAAACAGGATAATCGAGATCGCCCGGATTTTGGCTTTTGTGTTCATTCGCTGTCCTCCCGGTAACCGGAGGGGGATTTCCCGAAATGCTGCTTGAATACCTTGCAAAAATACTGATAGTTCGGATATCCGCAATGAATGGCGATTTCCTTAAACGCTGTGTCGGTTTCCAGCATCAGGCGGCTGGCTTCCTTCATGCGGAGGTTCGTGACAAAGATGGTGAGGGTGGATTCGTACTGCTTTGCGAACAGGTCACAGATATACGTCGGATTCATATGGAAGCGTTCGCCCAGCCCCGCCAGCGTATGGTTTTGATTAAAGTGCTCGTTAACATAGGCGATCAGATCATCGAAGCTTTGGGATTGGGACGCTTCAAACTGCGTCGAGGGCTGCTGATGGTTCTTGGCCGCAAGCTCCCGGCTTAGTTGCTCCAGCACAAGGGCAGCGTTGTCTTCATTGAGCGGCTTCACGATATAGTCAAGGCCGCGCAGCGCGAAGAAGTCATGACAGGCGGTGAAATCCTCAAAGGCCGAGAGCATGATAAACTCCGCGCCCACATTGGCGTCCTTGATCCGCCGCACCAGCTCTATGCCGTCTATGACAGGCATCTTCAGGTCGGTGAACACAACGTCCGGTTTTTTCTCCACGATCTCCGCGAACGCCACCAGCGGGTTTGTGTTATATCCGATCACCTGAAAGCCGTTCTCTAGCCATGGGATAGAGCGCACCAAGTCTTCCAGAATGATTCTTTCATCGTCAACGAGATAGACGGTGGATAGCATAAAGGCGTCTCCTTTCGCAGTAGATTGGAAAGATTATACTAAATCGTATTATACTGCTTTTTAGTGTACTATGCACTTGGCGTGGTGTAAAATTGGGGTAAAGCCTTATGCGTAACAAAAACAGCCAAGCAAAGGGTTGCCCAAGGCAATCTTTTGTTTGGCTGTTTTATTTGAGTGTGCCCAGATAAAGTGTTACGTTTTTTACGTATAATTACTGGCGGTAAAAAAACACTTGATTTATTGGCGGTAAGTAATTATAATATAGATATGTTGGCAAGGATAGGGGGTGACTATGCCCAACAAAAAGAGAGGGCGACCAGCTATCGAAAATCCAAAGACTGTTCGCGTTGACGTTCGGCTCACGAAAGAAGAACTTCAAAAGCTGGACGAATACTGCGGAAAAAGCGGCGTTTCGCGCCCGCAAGGATTACGCGATGGTATTAATGCTCTCAATAAAAAATGAGGGAAGTGGTGCGCATGTTGGCACACGTTCTACACCACTTCCCTCACACACGCGCAATCACCGGAAAGGCGACCCGCATAAATACTTTACCATATGCGGTGCGTCCTTTCAAGGTATTGCGTAATATTGATAGAGAAAGGACGG
>JAITVU010000100.1 GCA_031285645.1 Oscillospiraceae bacterium
CGGAAATCAGGTATTCGCTTTGACCGCGCAACCCGGTAAGGCCTTTTTCATTTCGGCCCGCAGGGGTATAAAACGCCAGCAGCGCCGCGAAGGAAAAAGTGAGGAGCGGCGGCAAGGAACCCGTGTTTTTAAAAGCATCCAGCAGGGAGGGGAGAATGCGGGATTTCCATTTGGATACGGAATTGAGCGCGATCGAAAGCAGCTCGTGACGGATAAAGGGATTGGCAAAGCGTTCCAGGACGGAAGCCGCAAAATCCGCAACCTCAGCGGGCGGCAAGGGGACAGTCGGCGCGATTTCGCTTTCGATCATCCGCTCCATAAAAGCGCGCACGGTTTTGTCCTCCATACAGGCGCCGACGGTGTCCAGGCCGGCCAGGTACGCCGCTAAAACAGTACCCGTGTGCGCGCCGTTGAGCACGCGCACCTTGCGCTCCCGGTACGGTTTTTGATCCTGCGTGAATAAAACGGGCAGGCCGGCCTGTTCAAAAGGCAAAACGGCTTTGACGCGGTCGGGATCATCGGTTTCGATAACCCACAGGCCGAACGGTTCACCGGCAACGATCAAATCGTCCCTGTAGCCAAGATCTGCCCAGAGCGCCTCGGCCTCCTCTTTGGGAAAGCCTGTGATGATGCGGTCGACAAGCGTGTTGCAAAACAGGTTGGCGCTGGTGACCCACCGGCTGAAGGAGTCAGGCAGATCCCAGCGCGCCGCGAGCGCCAAAACATGCTCGCGCAGTGCAGCGCCGTTGTCCTCGATCAGTTCGAGCGGCATGATGATGAGGCCGCGGGCCGGGTCCCCGCCAAAGGCCTCAAAGCGGTCAAAGAGAAATTTTGTGAGCTTGCCGGGAAAGCTGCGCGGCGGACATAGATCGAAACTGTCGCCAAGGTCAAGCGTCATACCGGCTTCGGTGGTGTTGGACAGGACAACCTGGAGGGTTTCCAGGGCGGATAAGGCGCTGTACGCGTCGTAATCAACATCGCTGCCCAGAGCCGTTTGTATGCAGTCCACCATTTGTGTTTCCTGCTGTATCCGCCCCTGTGCGCTGCCGCGCAGCAACACAGTATAGAGGCCGTTTTGGCTGTTGAGGGCGTCTAGCCGGCCGCTGCGGGGCTTTATGACGGCGACGCCGAGGTCGCAGGCGCCTGTTTTATTGAGTATGTCGATCATCTGATCGGCAAAACCCCGCAAAAAATTGCCTTCGCCAAACTGGACGACTTTTATGGGATAGGAGGTCTTTTGATGCGCATCGTGAATATAGTTCATTTTAGTGTTCCTTTCCCTTGTTTTTTGAAATGACTTTATGATGGATTCACCATATAATGCGCCCAGTAATGTAAGCGCTTACATCTTCATTATAACCGATAATGAGGCAAAGTCAATGCGTATCGAATAATACGGCGGTGCGGTTGCTTTTACCGGCGGCTCCGGTATCAGGGTATGGGCGCGTTATTTTGGCGCGCGATATCCGGATTGACTGCCTGGGCTTGATTTTTGAGTATTTTGGATTATACTATAAATGAAAGGGCTTACATTTTGTTGTGCGGCTAAAGGAGGCGACTCCTTGTCGGAGAGGAATACACCTAATATTTATGATATAGCCGAGCGGGCCGGTGTTTCCATTGCGACCGTATCGCGTGTTCTGAGCGGCAGTGACAAGGTGCGGGAAACAACGCGCAAGCGCGTGATGGCCGTGATCGAGGAGACAGGCTACACACCCAATCCCTTTGCGCGGGGGCTGGGGCTCGGGTCGATGAAAATGGTGGGGATTCTGTGTACGGATGTTTCCGACCTGTATTACGCCGCGGCAATCTCCGCTTTGGAGCGCCTGCTCAGGCGCAGCGGTTTTGATATGCTACTTTACTGTACGGGTGACAGCCTGACCGATAAAAAGCGCTATATGGGATTCCTTCTGGAAAAGCATGTGGACGCCATTATTTTGGTGGGGTCCGCTTTCAAAGAGCAGGACGACAACACGCATATTGAAAACGCGGCCGCAAACGTGCCTGTCATCATCATCAACGGCCTGGTGGAGTGTCCGGGTGTTTACTGCGTCTTGTGCGATGAAAAGCAGGCCATGTACGACAATGTCGGATATTTGTATGCGAGCGGCAGACGGCGGATGCTCTATTTGTATGATGCGCTCACATTCAGCGGGATGCAGAAGCTTGACGGCTTCAAAACCGCTCACTGCGATCTTGGCATGGCGCCGGATGAAGCGCTTATCATCCGCTGTAAACGGGATATCCCGTCTGTCAGGGCGCTGGTGGCGGATATGATCTGCCACGGTCCCGCTTTTGACGCTGTTTTAGCGGCCGAGGATATTCTCAGTATCGGCGTGTGCAAGGCTCTGGCCGAGGCCGGGGTGGATGTGCCTGTCATCGGGTTCAACAATTCCATATTGGCGCAGTGCGCCACGCCTGAACTGACCAGCGTGGACAATCGCGTCGCGAAGCTGTGTGCCGCCGCCGCAACCATGTTGGAGGGTTTGCTTGAAAAGAGGTCTGATGTGCCCTCCAAGCTGATACTGGAAGCCAAACTTGTGCGCCGAAGCACATTTTAGTGAAACGAAAGGGTTAATTCCCCATGCCCTGAAGCGGTTCCGCGTCGTTTAAACCCAATGCCGGTACGGCTCGGCTGTGCGGCGGTAAGCGTCATTGACGCCTCACCACAGCGCCCCGGCCGTTCCGTTTCCGGGTTGTTTTATGCCTGCATACAGCTGTACCCCCAATAACCGTAATAGTCACACTTAATTATAATAACACTCTAAAGGAGGCACATTATGCAATCGTTTATGAATGAGGATTTCCTGCTCCAGACGCCAACGGCTAAAACACTCTATCACAATTTCGCGGCAAAGATGCCCATCATCGATTACCACTGCCATGTTTCGCCCAAAGAAATTGCCGAGGATATCACCTTTGACAATATGACACAGATATGGCTGGGCGGGGATCACTATAAATGGCGGCTGATCCGCGCAAACGGCGTCGACGAGAAATATATAACGGGCGAGAGCGGCGACTACGAAAAATTCGAGCGCTTTGCGCACGCGTTGCCGCGCGCCGTTGGCAACCCGCTGTATCATTGGACGCATTTGGAGCTCAAGCGGTATTTTGACTGTGATATCCCTCTGGGTCCCGATACCTGTAAGGAGATTTGGGAGAGCTGCAACAAGAAGCTCAGGAGCAAGGATATGAGCGTGCGCAGCATCATAAAAAAATCCAATGTCACGGCGATATGCACAACGGACGACCCCATCGACAGCCTGGAATGGCATAAAGTCATGAAGGACGACGCAAGCTGGGATGTCAGGGTTTTGCCCGCGTTCCGCCCGGATAAGGCCATGAACATAGAAAAGCCCGAGTACAGGGATTACGTGGCCGCCCTTTCGAAGGCCGCGGGCATACCGATCAAAAGCTTTGAAGACCTCAAAGCGGTGCTGACAAACCGCATTGACTTTTTTGACAAAATGGGCTGCAGGGCCGCCGATCACGGCCTTGATTACGCCACCTGGGTTCCGGATTGCGATGAAAAGGCCAGCGGCATCTTCAGCAAGGTGATGGCCGGCGGGACAGCCGATATCGGCGAGATTGAGTGTTTTAAAGCGGCCGTGATGCTGCACTTGGGCCGCGCGTATGCGCAGCACGGCTGGGTGATGCAGATTCATTACGGCGCAATCCGCAATACAAACACCGCCATGTTCAATAAACTTGGGCCCGATACGGGCTTTGACGCCATTTCGCTGCGCGAATGCAGCCAGTCCCTCGTCGGGCTGCTCAACGCGCTGGAGCTGGACGGAAAGCTGCCCAAGACCATTCTTTACTCCCTCAATCCCAACGACAACGCCTGTCTCGCCAGCATAGCGGGATGCTTCCAGGGGCCTGAAACGGCGGGCAAAATCCAGCACGGCAGCGCCTGGTGGTTCAACGACACCAAGTACGGCATGGAAACGCAGATGATCAATTTGGCCAGCATCGGGGTACTCGGCAATTTTGTCGGCATGCTCACCGATTCACGCAGCTTCCTGTCCTATACGCGCCACGAGTATTTCAGGCGCATTCTGTGCAACATCATCGGGAACTGGGTGGAGAACGGCGAATATCCCGCCGACACCGCTTATCTGGGACAGTTGGTGCAGGATATCTCCTACAACAACACGGTGCGTTATTTCGGTTTTGATGT
>JAITVU010000182.1 GCA_031285645.1 Oscillospiraceae bacterium
GTTTTAGGCAATGCTTTCTCTTATGGGGAATGGGTGGAAAAAGACGATACCCAAGCCGCGCTGTGGTTCCGAGAGGCCGCAGAAAAGGGCTACGCTCCCGC
Organism: Oscillospiraceae bacterium; assembly: GCA_031285645.1. Taxonomy (GTDB): domain Bacteria; phylum Bacillota; class Clostridia; order Oscillospirales; family Ruminococcaceae; genus WRAV01. Next base: position 102 of record JAITVU010000182.1, read on the forward strand.
ACAGTGTAATTTGGGCTGTTGCTATTATAACGGTTGGGGAACACAGGCCGATGATGAGAAAGCGGTGCATTGGTTCCGGCTGTCCGCCGAACAGGGCAACGCCGACGCGCAGTATAACCTGAGTATTTGTTATGAATATGGGTACGGCGTGGGAGAAGACCCTATCAAAGCCGGGAGACTGCTAAAGCAAGCTATTGAACACGGCAGCGCGACCGCGAGGATACACGAATATGTCAATAATAACTTTGAAAGAACGCCATCCGATTTAACGTTGCTGGAATATTCTGTCCCTGTCGTGAAGGATCGTATCAAAGACGCAGTAGCGCGGTTGGGGGAAACCTTTTCAGAATGTTTGCTGCGCTTGATTGATGAAAAAGGACGCACCGATTCCGAAGTCTATAACCGCGCCGGTGTTGACCGCCGCGTGTTCTCCAAAATCCGCTCCACGAAAGAGTACAGGCCAAGCAAGAACACCGCTCTCGCGTTTGCCGTCGCGCTGGAGCTTTCACTGGATGATACCCGAGACTTGCTGATGAAAGCCGGTTTTGCCCTTTCGCGCTCCAATAAAATAGATTTGATCGTGGAGTTTTTTATCCGCGAGGGAAATTATAATATGTTTGAGATTAACGAAGCCCTGTACGATTTCGGGCAGAGCTTGCTGGGAGTGTAAAAATGGGCCAACAGATGCCGTATTTCAAATATCATCCTGACCCGATTAGAACAGGGGTGTTTCAAACCGGCCAAACGGTTGCATGTTCTTGCTGCGGCAAAGAAACGGACATATGGCTGAAGTCTGAGCATATATGCCCCGATTGCATTCACAGTGGGAAAGCATACGATAAGTTCGGCGCCGATAGCAACTTAAACAGCGTTTATGATTATAATACCGACTACCGTGAACAGTACACCGGAATGATTGACGAGGCAAACATTGAGGAATTGTTACACCGGACGCCGGGTTATCTATGCAATCAGTATCCGGTATGGCCGGTTCATTGCAACGACTTCTGCGCGTATATTATGACAGTGCATGAAGGCAACCTGATACAGATGGGAATTCTTGAGGAAATCAAAACTTATCTTCGCAAAGAAGGCGCATTTGATGAGGGTGATTACGGAACAGAAATGCGTTTGAAAAACCCGGAAGCTTATGCGGAATCCATACTGATCGGCGGCTGTGACAGGTATCTGTTCCGCTGCCTGCATTGCAGGAAGTATCTGCTGCGTTACGACTATGACTGAGGGGGCGGGCTGAGTTGAACAAAAACGAGAAATGTCTTAACGCCATTCGCGGGTGCCTGATTGGCGGCGCGGCGGGTGACGCTTTGGGGTATCCTGTGGAGTTTATGACGCTGGATGAGATATACAAGCACTATCCGGGGACGGGCATCACAGCGTATAACTTGGACAACGAACTTGGCAAGGGCATCATCTCCGACGACACGCAGATGACCTTGTTCACCGCCAAAGGTATATTGGTCGCCGCGACGCGGGCGAAACTGCGCGGGATTGCCGCGCCCCTTGAAAGTTATATCTACCGGGCCTATCTGGATTGGCTGTATACGCAGACGGGAAAGTATCAAACCGAAAAGCGCCGCCCCTGCTGGCTGACAGAAATCAAGGAGCTTTGTGTTCCCCGCGCCCCCGGAAACGCTTGCATCAGCGCCTTGCAAAGCGGAAGAATGGGAACGATAGAAGACCCCATCAATAGCAGTAAAGGCTGTGGCAGCGTGATGCACGTCGCGCCGGTTGCCTTGAGTGGTGGCTATACTGGCCTTGAAGGCGCGAGAACGGCGGCAATTACGCACGGGCATCCATTAGGATATATGTCTGCGGAAGCGCTGGCATATATCATCAATCGCATCGTTCATGGCGACAATGACAATCTGGAATCCATCGTTAATGATTGCATTGATTGGTTAGGCGAGTGCTTTCCCAACGACTTCAATGACTTTGTGCTTGAACTGCAAGCCTATATTGAACTCGCGATAAGGCTTGCACAACCTTTAGAAAAAGGATCAGATACCGACAACATCGCCCGCATCGGTGAAGGATGGATTGCTGAAGAAGCCCTTTGCATCGCACTCTATTGTGCCATGAAATATCACGATGATTTTTCTGCGGCGATCACGGCGGCGGTCAACCACAGCGGAGACAGCGATTCCACCGGCGCGATTACAGGGAATATCGTCGGTGCGCTTATCGGATACGAGGGTATTTCCGCAAAGTGGAAGCAAAATTTACAGCTCCATGACTTGATTCTTGAAATCGCCAATGATTTGCACAACGGCTACCGGATGGATGAAACCGCGATGCTTGGGGAGGAGCGTTGGCTCATTAAGTACGGCAGTTGAACGCAAAAAACGCTTGGCTTTTCTTTTGCACTGAGTTCTAAATAAAATTTGCTTAAAACCCGGAGGCGAACATGAAAGAATTATTAGCAATCGTTATTTGTACAACTTTGATATTGTCGCTTGCGGCTTGTGGCAAGGCCACAAGCGACGGTGACACAGCCAGTAATCCAGAATCGTCCACGCCGGAAAGTGTAAGCGAAGCAGAAGGGATACCGTCGGCGAGTGAAGCTGCTGAAGCCGAGCGGATTGAAGAAGAAAAAGCAATCAGTGAAGCTGATGCCGTTCGGGCTGAACTGGAACAGCGACTTGCGAGCGAGGCCGAAGAAATCGCTCGAGAAGCAATGGAACAGGCGGCGGGTGGTGCTATACTAGAAAATGCGCCGCAAGAATCCAGCGAGACGCAAACACAGCAGAGCGCACAACCCAATAATAATACGGCCGGTAATAGTTGGGCGGGAGCATATGCCGATTTCCTCAAAGGGCAGAATTTCACCTTCAAAGAATATCTGTTTTATCAGGATAAACAAATATTCCCGTTGCACAATCCCAACGGCGGAGCAATGGCACTTATGCAAGTGGACTTTTATCAAATTCCAAACTTCGATTACCCGGTCATGGTTCTGACAGAATTTTATCCGCTTGCATCCGACCCGACCGCGCTAGACACTTACCAATCCGAAATTGCTTACATCATAACAGATGGCTCGGTCGTACCAGCGCAAGCAGAAGATGAATTGATTTACGGCATATTTGAAGAATCCGATATGTCCTATATAAAAGGCGAACATCTTGAAAGTTTTGCCCTGACGGCAACCTCGCAGACTGCGGTAGATACTAATTTGCAGATGCTGTACGCATGGCTTGACAGTTAATTCATCCTGCAATAGCGTAGGCCTATCCGATGGTCATAGACTGAACGGGCGATGACTCGATTACAACTGAATATAACCAATGCGGGCATATTGAACATCCCGCGCCGGGTAAACACACAAACCAAGATGGTATATTAGCTACAGGCGTTGTCATGGCCTGCGAAGCGGTGAAAGTGGACGGTTATTTAACTGTCCACTTTTTTTGTTACGGAAAAATAAATCCAGAGGGGGCTCGGGCTATGTTTATCGGCGGGAAAAGAACTCCACCCCCATTCTTGAAAGAAAGAAACGCTCTCACAGAAAGGGCTATCTGACAACGCATACTCAAAAATAAGCGTGACAGCTTTATCGTGCCTCCGGGGTT
>JAITVU010000188.1 GCA_031285645.1 Oscillospiraceae bacterium
CATCGTCCAGCTTTACAACGCGGATGACAGTGAGGCATTCGCCGATACCGACGTCACCGTCACAATTGACGCGCGCACCGTCACCATACCTGCCGGCGGCACCGTCACCCTGTGTCCCGGTCAAAGCATTACGTTATTGCCGCGCCAGTATCATCGCTGGATCGGTGAAAAGGGCACGGGGAAGATTATGCTCTTTGAAGTGTCCACAACCAACGACGACACGATCGACAACCGCTTTCATTCGGCAAGCAGCCGTATTCCCGTCATAGAAGAGGACGAAGCGCCCCGGTTTCTGATCTTTGACGATTACAAAAATTACGTTTCGCTCTAAAAAGAATCGCCCGGAGACATTTTAATGTCTCCGGGCGTTGTGTTTTGTTGACAATTTAACACACCTAAAATTTGTAATCTTATGATATTTCTTGTAAATTTGTCGACGTTGTAATATAGTGTTCATACATTTTGCGACCGTAATATAATCATTAATCGGTATCATGTTTGAGTTTTAAAACCAAAGCATTCCTTCGCGGTCATACATAACATATAAGCGCGGCGAATCCATGGCGGAGACGATCAAAAGCCTTTTTCACCGTGAAAAAGTATCCGTCAAAGCCGTGCGCGATGTTTCCTTCGCCATTGGCGAGGGCGAAATCGTCGGACTGCTGGGCGAAAACGGCGCGGGTAAATCCACTACTATCAAGATGCTGTCCGGCATGCTTTTTCCGACATCGGGGGCAATCAAGGTGCTGGGATTTGAACCATTCAGACAGCGCAGCAAGTATGTGCGGCATATCGGAGCTGTGTTCGGGCAGAAATCCCAGCTGATCTGGGATATTCCGCCGCTCGATTCCTTTGCCATCAACCGCGCCATTTACGCCGTGCCGGATAGAGACTATAAAGAGCGGCTGGACCGGATGGTGACCATGCTCGGCCTTGATGAGGTCGTCCAAAAGCCCACACGCGTTCTGTCGCTGGGTGAGCGCATGAAGTGCGAATTTATCATGGCCATGCTGCACGGACCCAAGGTCGTTTTCCTTGATGAACCCACAATTGGCGTGGATTTGATCGCCTCCCTTTCGCGGTTCGGCGAAATCCAGGACATTACCATTAAGGAAATCGGCATCGAAGCCGTCATTAAATCCATATACACAAACGCGTGAAACACAAGCGCCGACAATAGTCGGCGCTTGTGTTTCACGTCAGCTGTATTTCACTAGCCGCTCCATGATTATGCTTGCGCGGCTGTCGCCGCGCGCCGCCAAGCGGGCGGCTTACTGATCACAAATATGCGCCTCCGTGCGCCAAGCGGGCCTCACCCGCTTGTTTCGCGCCGCTGACGGCGGTATACTCTTTTTTTTACTTCGGATAGAGCACGCTGTCGGCAATAACGATACTGCCCGCGCTTTCAGTGTAAAAATGCAAAAATTCATTGTCATCAAAAGAGTAATTCGTGTCTTTAAGCTGGGTGAAGCGGTTTGAGTCCTTATCGTACAAAAAGAATTTCAGGTTATCCGTGTCCATTCCCGAAAAATCAAGCTTAACCGCTATACGCAGTCTCGCACCGAACGTCCCCTTCTGCTCGCAGTGGATCACCCGCACCGCATTGTCAAAGCTTCTCTCAAAAATCGTCTGCACCGAGCGGACTTTGCTGCGCTGCGTAAAAATGCCCAGTTTGAGATCGCTTTCTAGGGCCGTAAGCTGCGCGGGTTCCACGAATATCCGGCCCTGCACCGTGTTTTCCGTATTTTCCATCGTATCGCAGCGGATAACGGCGGTTTTACCCGCACGCCTGGCCGCGGCGTCTATAGCGCGCAGTGTTGCCGGCGTGACGAAAACGGCGTTTTTTGTGCGCACATATACGGTCTTCTCCACGGTTGAAAAAGCCTTTTCGAAATCCTCCAGTATTTTTTCATGGCTTATGACGCCCTTATATCCAATATTGAGGCTCCGGTTTAAAACCTCCGAGCGCGCGCCCTCCACAGGATCGTCATCCGCCGCCATAACAGGCACAGGCCCCATAACGCCGATCAGAAATATTATAGCCAGTAATGAAGCCAGAGCACGATTCGGCAAGCTCCCTTTTCCTTCATTCATGTTGCGTCTCCTTGTTTAAAATGACATCATTGACAGTGCAGTAACTATGCTTAAGCTAACCACCTATCCCTGCTGCATACGTCATATCCACGCGAGGCGTGGCAGCGAGCAAAGCGCGCTGTGGTTTAAAGCTGGTATAGTTTTAAATCTGTACGACTATATAATGCTTTCAATCATACTGGAACAGAAACAATAACACTATATGATTGATTTCTCAACCGCTTTTCAGGCTCAATTTGCCCGTATGATTGACTTAAATTATAATATTCCAGGAACAATCGTCCATTATCCGAAAACCAGTAGTGCCTCATGGGATCAGCCAATATTCGACAAAAGTTGACTGCACAACTATTTTACATCTGCATATGAGCATGTTCGTATAATTCCCTTGCATTGGCGATTGCGGCGTCTGTTATAAGATCGCCGCTTGTAATGCGGGCCAGTTCCGTAAAAACCGCATCACCCTCAAGAGGCTGGACGCGGGTATAGGTGCGCCCGTCGTCCGTCTCTTTGTAGATATAGAGGTGATTGTCGGCGTAGGCGGCGACCTGCGCAAGATGGGTGACGCAGATGACCTGGCGCCGCGCCGACACAGCCCTGAGCTTGGCGCCGATTTTCTGCGCGGCGCGGCCGCTGACGCCGGTATCGACCTCGTCAAAAATCAGCGTACCGATCTCATCCTTTTCCGCCAGCACGTTCTTGATCGCCAGCATCATGCGCGCGATCTCCCCGCCGGACGCGATCTTGCTCAATGGCCTCGGCGTTTCACCGACATTGGTGACGACGAGAAACTCCATAGCGTCCATGCCGTCCGGACCCAAAGGCGCGCTTTCCTGATGCAAACTGAGCTTGACGGACGGCATATCCAGATAAGCCAGTTCGGCCTCAACCTGACTGATAAAGCGGGCGGCGCTATCAGCGCGTTTTTTTGAGAGTTCTTTTGCCAGCGCCATGGCTTGTCGCGTCGCCTCTTGAAGCGCTTTTTCAAGCTTTTCGGCGCGCTGCCCGGATGTTGTGATCGCGTCAAGCTCGCGCGCTGCGTTCTCGCGATACTTGAGGATTGCGTCGATATCGGCCCCATATTTGCGTTTGAGCTTATATATCGTATCCAGCCTGATTTCAATTGTATCCAGTTCACGCGGATCAAATTCAAAATCATCAAGGATATCGCGCAAATCCCCCGCCGCTTCGCTCAGCTCATAGCTGATTTCCTCAAGACGCCCGGCCATAGGTTTCAGCGTATCGATAAAGTCGGCCGCCTCGGTCACGCCGGAGAGCAAATCGCCAAACAATGCGGTAATGCCCTCCGTGTCGTCGCCGCTCAGGGCCATATAGCCTCTCGTGAGGCCGCTGAGAATTTTCTCGCTGTTTCGTATAACCTTGCGCCTGTTCTGCAGTGCTTCCTCCTCATCGGGCGCTTCAAGCCGCGCCGCGTCGATCTCCTCAATTTGGAAGGTGAGCATATCCATGCGCTGGGCTTTTTGGGTGTCGTCGGTCAAAAGGCCGTCCAGCTCCGCTTTAATGGCGCGCATCTGCTGATAAACCGTCCGGTATGCCGTGAGCGCCGCGTCCAGTTCGCCGTACATATCGATCAAATCGCCGTGGCGTTCGGGGGCCAGCAACTGCTGGCTGTCCCGCTGCCCGTGTATGTGAATGAGCAAAGAGGCGATTTCCTTTAAAATGGACACCGTCGCGGGCATACCGTTGATCTTGCAATTATTTTTACCCGCCGCCGTGATCTCACGCACAATCAGCACCGTGCCGTCCTCAACGTCATAACCCTGTTCCTCCAAAGCCTTGACGGCCCTGGGCGGTATCCCCTCAAAAAGCGCCGAAACAAGCGCGCGCTCCTCACCGGTGCGGATGATTTCACGCGAGGTCCTCTCGCCCAGAACCGCGTCGATCGCGCTGATCAGCACCGTCTTGCCCGCGCCCGTCTCCCCGGTGAAAACATTAAAACCGGTCGAGAACTGAATCGTCGCCTTATGGATCACAGCAATATTTTGAATGTGCAGCTGTGTCAGCATAGAAAAGCCCATGCCTTTCCGTAATTTTCATTATTTTTCACGTAAACCCCTTCATATCAGAAAAGATTACATGCTGTTGTTATTTAACAATGATCAACGCCCGCAGCGGGATGCACTTCGCGCACGCCCTAAAACGGCATTTGCTCAAAATCGCGTATAAAAACGGGTATGCTGTCAAGGGGCGCCTGCACATCGATCCATTCGCCGCCGTTGTACACCTGTCCCGTCTCATATTCCCGCCACTGCGTGCCCAGCGGCAGGTAAACCCTTCGCTGTGTCACGCCTGCATGTAAAATGGGGGCCACAAGGACCGATGGGCCAAACATAAACTGATCCTCAATCCGCCAGGCCTCTTCCTCAGCGGGGTAGTCGTAGAAGAGGGGGCGGATCACGGGCGTGCCGTTCTCATGCGCCTCCCGCATCAGTTTTTCAATATAGGGTTTCATCCGCTCGCGCAGCGTCATATACTTGCGGCAGATTGTATAGGCGTCCTCGCCGAAGGACCACACTTCGTTGTCCGCGCCGGAAAGGCATGTGGCGCCGCCGGTGGCGCCGTGCTGCGGCTGCTTGGGCTCACGGTCCCCGTGGAGACGCATAACAGGGCAAAACGCGCCGTATTGGAACCAGCGGATCAGCAGTTCCCTGAACGCCGGATCATTGGGATCGCCGCCGTGGAACCCGCCGATATCCGTTGTCCACCACGGAATACCGGCTAAACCCATATTGAGGCCGGCCGCAAACTGGTTGCGCAGGCTCTCAAAGCTGGAGGCAATATCGCCCGACCAGACCAGCGCGCCGTATTTCTGCGAGCCCGCCCATGCGCACCGTAGCAGGTTGATGATGTTTTTCTGTCCGGCCTGCTCCATGCCCTCATAAAAGGTCTGGGCATACATCCGCGGATAAAGGTTGCCGATCTGCACATTGGGCCCGAGATGATAACGGTAATTATCAAAGTCATACACACTGTATTCCGGCTCCGCCTCGTCCAGCCAGAACAGGCGCACGCCCTTATCATAATAATTCTTTTTGGCTTTTTGCCACAGATATGCCCTGGCCCCCGGATTGGTGGCATCATAGTGGATTGTCGGCCCCTGGAACGTCATCGCGACGCGCACGCCGCGGTCCGTGCGGATTAAATATCCCTTTTCAAGCATTTCCCTGTAATTCTCCGACCGGAAATCCACCGTCGGCCAGATGGAGACCATCAGTTCAATGCCCATTTCCTTCAGTTCCCGTATCATCGCATCGGGGTCCGGCCAATAGACGGGGTCAAATCTCCAGTCGCCCTGCAGAGGCCAGTGGAAGAAGTCGACGACGATAACGGAAATAGGCAGTCCGCGTTTTTTGTACTCCCTGGCGACATTAAGCAGCTCTTCCTGGGTCTGGTAGCGCAGCTTGCATTGCCAAAAGCCCATGGCGTAGTCCGGCATCATGGGCACGGTGCCGGTCACACTCGCGTAGCGCTCCACAATTTCCGCCGGGCTGTCCCCCGCCGTGACCCAGTAGTCAAGCTGTTTTGTGGAAAGCGCTTCAAAACTCGTGATATTCTTCCCGAACACGGCCCGTCCGACGCCCGGATTGTTCCACAGCAGCCCATAGCCCAGGGATGAGAGCGCAAAAGGCACACTGGCCTGGGAATTGCGGTGCGCCAGCTCAATGTCGACGCCCTTAAGATTGAGATAAGGCTGCTGGTACTGCCCCATGCCGTAGATGCGCTCGTTCTCATCCAGCGATTCAAACCGCGCCGTTAAATGATAATCCCCGCCCGGTATGGGCTTGAACTCCCGGGCCTCCACTTCAAGGGCGCTGCATGTGTGCGCGAACAAATCACGCCGGTTGCGCGCGTATTCCGCAAGCAGTTTTTCGCCATTGCCGTTATAAACGGTCAAAAGCCCGCCCATCGATATAACCGCTTTGATTTTGCCGTTTTGAATCACGCCCTCCTCCTGGGAGACCGTGATGTCAGCGGGTATTTCGGGCTGGGGGATCAGCGCCCAGTCCTCCCGCGGCATTGCGTCAAGCTTCGTCGCGCGTACGCGCAGGCTGTTTGCGCCCCACGGCTCGATCCACACTTGCTCGTCGTCGTAACGGTAAACCAGACGGCTGCCTTCTCGCTCAATAACAGACATGATGCACACCCTTTCTTTACAGGCCTTGCTTAATTCTAAACGCAGATTCCGCGTTTCCATGTTTATATCTTAACGGTGTAAAACAACAACAGAACAACCCACTAATCCATTTTTACGCTGCGCGCTCTCGACTATCTCCCGGAACCAATGGGGTGGGCGTCAAACCATGACTTCACCTCACCGCGATAATCGAAGGTAAAGCTGTGCCCCTCGCCCTCGTATACCAGCAGTTTATAGTCTTTGCCGTATTCTTCAAGCTTTTCAGCCATATCCGTCGCGTGGTGAACCAAAACCCTGTCGTCGTCAGCGCCGTGCATGATCAGGAGCGGTACATCAATTTCGTCGGCCCACTTCACGGCTGAGCGCTTTTCGTATTCCTCGGGCACCTTTTCCGGTGAGCCGCCCACGTAGGGGATCAACACCTTGTTCTGCATGACTGCGTCGCGCTCATAATACGCTGCCGCCAGATCCGTATACCCGGCGATGACGGCCGCAGCCGCGATCCTGTCGTCGCGCCGGCAAGCAGAGTATGTAACACTGCCGCCGCGGGAATGGCCCACCATATAAACGCCGCCGGGCTGCGCAAACGCGAAGTGTTCGCTCAAATCAATCATTTTAATAATGTCGTTGATATCCTCCCCGCCGTATCCGTCCCGGCCGCCTACGACACCGACGCCCCGATACTGGGTCGCCAGCACGATATAGCCCTTGTCAGCCAAAGCACCGGGACTTGTGGGCGCAAACTTGCCCATAGCGGCGTTGCCGCCGAAGTTATAGACCAAAACCGGATATGTTTTCTCCATATAATCATCCGGCGCCGTGACGTAAGCGTATATTTCAAAGCCGTCGTTTTCGTACAAAAATTCATAGCAGAGAATATGGCCGAGTTCCTGTTGCTCAAACGCCGGGTTGCCCGTAATTTCGGTGACGCCGTCAATATCCGCGAGTTCGTCAAGGCTCGATATCATAGGCGCCGGCATCGGGCGGCCAGGCGCGGCCTCATCCACGGCGCAGGAAACCGAAACGACAAGCACGAGTAACACGCCAAAAAGGCCCAGGACCTTTCTCATAGCGCCTCCTTACTTGCTCAGCTTCTTGAGCTGGTCGGCGAAATCGGCGGCGTTGGCCTTGTCGCGCATGACGCAGAAGATGGTGTCGTCGCCCGCGATTGTCCCGACAACGCCGCGCCATTCAATGGAATCCAAAGCGGCGCAGGCGGCGTTGGCCATGCCGACATAACATCGGATGACAACAATATTTTCGGCGTAATCAATCTCCGTTACAGCTTCGGAAAAAACTGCGTGGAACTTAAAGCTCATATCCATTGCGTCCTTGGAGTTGTTCAGCGCGTACTTATAGCCGGATGTCGACTGCACTTTAATCAGGCGCAGCTCCTTGATATCGCGTGAAACGGTGGCCTGCGTTACCTTGAATCCGTTCTGGTTCAGCTTCCTGAGCAGCTCCTCCTGCGTGTCAATCTCATAATCCGAAATCAGCTCCAGAATTTTCGAATGCCGTTTGGATTTCATAGGCACAGTGATTCATTGCCCTGCGGCAACAAACCATCCTCCCTTCAAAATATTATACGAGGTCGCGGACGCGTCATCCATATGGCGAAAGGCTTATTTCAGCCCGAGTAACCATGTTAAAACGCGGGATCATTAATGCCAGCTGAGTTTTTGGCTGAGACTGGCGTAAAAATCATGAGGGTCCAGCTCAACGAATTTGGCCGGCGCCGCGTGTTTTTGAATGACAAGGCTGTCGTCCGCGCCAATGACGGCGACGCGGCGGCCGTCGGCCGTCACCGTAAGCCCGTTACGGCGGTTGATGATCTGCTCCTGCACCGTGTAAACCGTATCCATCGGCAAAACGAGCGAATGGCGAAAAGTCGCGTGGGGACATATGGCGGTGAGCACCATCAGCTCAAGCCCCGGATCAACAACGGGTCCGCCGGCCGAGAGCGTATAAGCGGTCGACCCCGTCGGCGTGGCAAAAATAATGCCGTCACCGCGCTGGTTTGTGATGACGCGACCCCCGGCGCTGACCTGGATATCGACAATCCCGGCTTTCTCACTCCTCGCCACCACAATATCGTTGAGGCACACAAAGGCCTCGCCGGATTGCCTCTCCCCATGTATAACGCCTTCAAGCAGCATTCTGTCGCAGATCGTATAACGCCCCGATTTGAGCAGGGCCAGGTTTTCAAGCTCGGCGGATTCCAGCTGCGTTAAAAAACCGACGCGCCCTGTGTTGATCCCGATGATGGGCTTGCCCAGCATTGTGGCGCGCTTGGCCGTGCGCATGACGGTGCCGTCGCCGCCAATGGGCATAACCATATCACAGTCTGCCATCAGCGCGTCTTCCGGGCCGTATACGCAGGTCGGATCATTCAAAACGGGTCTGGCCGCTTCATCCAGCATCGGCGTAATTGCCAGCGCGCAAAATCTCTTGATAATTTCACGCGCGCAGGAAAGGCTGTCGGTTTTCTTCAAGTTGGGCCGCAACAGAATCTTCATGCATCCTCCCATATTCAGCCCCGTATTATGTATCTATCAAAGTCATATGCTGCGTAGCGGGTGAAAGTTTCACTTACATCCGTGAATGGTATATGAACACGCAGTTCCGGGCATCACATTAACGCCTCATGGGATTGCCAGACTGTCGCGGCGATATCATCGCCCGAAAGGCCCTGTGACGCCCGGGACTTCCGCAGATGCAAAAGATATTCAATATTGCCCTGCGGTCCCTTTATGGGCGAGTAATCAAAACCCGCTATACAAAAGCCGAGGTCTTCGGCAAAAGCCCTTATTTTCTCGGCAACCGCCACATGCGTGGATAACACCCGGACGACGCCGTTTTTTCCGACGGATTGCCGTCCGGCTTCAAACTGGGGTTTGATCAGGCAGACAAGTTCACCGCTCTCGCGCAGCAGCGCCTTCGCGACCGGCAAAACAAGCGTCAGCGAAATGAAGGATACATCGATGCCCGCAAAATCGAGCGGCTCCACCTGATCAGGCGTTACGCCGCGTATATTGGTGCGCTCCATCACGACGACGCGGTGATCCGTGCGCAGCGACCAGGCAAGCTGGCCGTAGCCGACGTCGACCGCATAGACCTTTGACGCGCCGTTTTGCAGCATACAGTCCGTGAATCCGCCCGTGGACGCGCCGATATCCATACACACTTTCCCATCAAGATCAATCGGAAAGACCTTGAGCGCCTTCTCGAGCTTGAGCCCGCCGCGACCGACATAGGCGAGCGTGCCGCCGCGCACCTCAATATCCGCGCTGTCCTCGACACTGAGGCCGGGCTTGTCCACCCTCTGACCCGCGATATAAACCTGACCCGCCATTATGAGCGCCTTGGCCTTGTCGCGCCCGCCGGCCAACCCTTTTTGCACCAAAACGGCATCCAATCTCTGTTTCATATTGTGTCCCCATGCGTATTGGGCGCAAATAACGCGCCGCCCCCGAAAAATAACAAGGCTCTCATACTAAACCGCCGGCATAAATATGGCGACCAGAATCCCCAGAAGACATCCGCCCAACACCTCAAAGGGCGTATGGCCGAGATACTCCTTGAGCTCTTTGTCCACAATGGGTCCGGGCTTGTTTTCACCCTTATCGGACGCCTTTTCAGGCTCCGCGTCCTGTTCCTCGCGCTTGATGAAAAAAGGGAAATTAGAAAACTCAAAAATCATTTTATTAAGCACCTTGGCCTGTTCGCCCGCCGCGCGCCGCACGCCCATGGCGTCGTACATCACGATAGCCGCGAACGCCAGCGACAGGCCGAAAACAGGCGATGTGTAGCCCAGCTCCTTCGCCATCGCAATCGCGATGGAACTCGTCAGGGCGGAGTGGGAACTGGGCATGCCGCCCGCGCCGACAAGGCGCTCCAAATCGACCTTTTTAGTCGCGATGAACGTCAGGACCGTTTTAATGATCTGGGCCGAAAACCAGGACACAAAACCGACGTTAATAATATAATTCCCTGTCAGAGCCTGAAAAAGTTTCATAAATCCGTCCAATCCAAACCTCTTATCGTCGTATAGAAATGAAACGCCGCACGGTTTTGTTTACACGGCCACAGCCGCGAGCCGCCATAGCCTGGCCGTCCTGACCGCTTGCTCATATGTCCGCACGCGCGAATCGGTGTTGACGTCTCAAAACCTGTGCCGCCGCGCGGAAGTCCCAAACACCGCACAAACATCCAGCGGAATCAATCCCCGCACGCCGTAATTTCCATATCAG
>JAITVU010000263.1 GCA_031285645.1 Oscillospiraceae bacterium
TCTACAACGGCATCCCGCACCTGCTCATCCCCGTTGTCACCGACCCCAAAAAAGCAGCCGGCGCGCTCAACTGGGCCGTGACTGAAATGCTCAACCGCTATAAAACGTTCGCCGAGCACGGCGTGCGGGATCTGACCGGCTACAACAAGGTGGCCCAGGCCAGGCCCGAGCTTGCCAAAATGCCCAAAATCGTTATAATTATAGATGAGCTCGCCGACCTGATGATGGCCGCGCCCAATGAGGTGGAGGATTCGATTTGCCGCCTGGCGCAGATGGCCCGGGCCGCGGGCATGCACCTTGTCATCGCCACGCAGCGCCCCTCCGTGGACGTCATCACAGGCGTGATCAAAGCCAATATCCCCTCGCGTATCGCTTTTTCCGTCTCGAGCCAGGTCGACTCGCGCACCATCCTCGACATGGGCGGCGCCGAAAAGCTGCTGGGCCGGGGCGACATGCTCTTTTATCCCGTCGGCGCGGCCAAGCCCATGCGCCTTCAGGGCTGCTTTGTCACGGACGCCGAGGTGGAGAAGGTTGTGGGCTACATAAAAGAGGGCGAAACCGCCGACTACGACCAGAACATCGTGGAGGAGATCGACCGCCACGTCATCCCCGAAAAGGGGCAGAAGGAATCGGGCGGCTTCGACGATGAGGACGAGATGCTGCCGCAGGCCATCGAGTGCGTTGTGGAAATGGGACAGGCCTCAACATCATCGCTGCAGCGCCGCCTCAAGCTCGGCTATGCGCGCGCGGCGCGCATCATTGACCAGCTGGAGGAAAAGGGGATTGTGGGGCCGTTTGAGGGCAGCAAGCCGAGGCAGGTGCTGATATCAAAAGACCGCTGGCTTGAAATGAAGCTGACCAATGCCGAGGATAAGCAGATGAAATTGGCGGGCGTGTCAGGTATGGAATAGGGGGTGTGCGTGGTGGAAAAGTTGATCTTAACAGAGCCGATAAAGGAACTGGAAAACTTGGCCATGGAGTACAAGAACGACTACATAAACCGCAATGAATCCCATATAAACGGCAGCTGCGGTTTTATGAAGTATCCCGATTATGACGAGTGGCTCGACGTTGT
Organism: Oscillospiraceae bacterium; assembly: GCA_031285645.1. Taxonomy (GTDB): domain Bacteria; phylum Bacillota; class Clostridia; order Oscillospirales; family Ruminococcaceae; genus WRAV01. Next base: position 1,076 of record JAITVU010000263.1, read on the forward strand.
CAACAGGGCGCATAACGCTGAAACATCCTTGTATCACGTGCCCGCGACCACCTACTTCACGATCCGGGAATCGGACAACAAAATCATCGGCTCTATTCAGCTGCGGCATGATTTGGATGATCAGCTCAGGAAAAGCGGCGGTCATATAGGTTATGGGATATGCCCGTCGGAAAGGCGCAAAGGATACGCGACACGCCAATTAAGCCAAGTTTTGTTGATTGCGAAAGCGCTGGGCATCCCCAAAGTCATGATAACCTGTGACAAGGATAACATCGCATCGGCGAAAGTAGCTGTGAAAAACGGCGGCGTTTTGTCGTGGGAGGGATATTCGGAAGAAGATCAAACGGTCATTCAGAATTATTGGCTGGACTTATCCGCCGTTAATAGAGCGGCTGATATCATAAATGCGCGGTGATCTTGATACCCGCTGACTTCAATACTAAAAGGGGAGCGCATGTTCTGCTTAACAGGACATGGCAGTGCTTAATATGGAGCAAACGCAGAAGAAACCACGCTCGGCCGTTTTTGTCGCGGTGACATTCCTGTTCTGGTCGGCCATGTACACCTATGTGCCGACGATGACGCCCTATCTCAACAACATCGGCATCAGCTTTTCAATGATCGGCCTGATCGGCGGCTCCTACGGTTTTTCCCAGATGCTGCTGCGCGTGCCGCTGGGCCTCATTTCTGACCGCATCGGCCGGCGCAAAATTTTTATCGTCATTGGCCTCATGATCGGGGCCGCAAGTTCGCTCGGCATGTACCTGACGCACAACGCCTTTCTGATTTTGCTGTTCCGCTTTATGGCCGGGGTGTCGGCGTCCGTCTGGGTGATCTTTACGGTCCTCTATTCCAGCTATTTTGACAAGGACAAGCTGGCCAGCCGCATATCCTATCTCTCCATGGCCAACAATTTCGGCGTGATGACGGCCAAGCTGATCGGCAGCGCCCTGGCCGAGCGTTACGGGCACGAAATATCCTTTTTGCTCGGCGCCGCGATGGGCCTTTTGGGCCTTGTGCTGAGCCTCTTCATCACCGAAAACGTCCCTGTCGTGACGGAGCGGCCGACCATTCGCAGCCTGCTCGGCGTGGCGAAGGACCGCAACCTGATTGCCATGTCCACTTTGGCCGTCTTTTCGCAGATGCTGCTCTTCGCCACCACGAACACATTCACGCCGGAAGCGGCCGTGCGCCTGGGCGCGGATTCCATGCAGCTCGGCATTCTTTCCACTCTGGCGTCGGTGCCCGCCATCCTCTCCGCGATGATCTGCGGGAAAATCTTCGCGAAAAGGGTGAATTTCCGCAATCTGGTCGCGTTCAGCTTTGTGCTTGAGGCGCTCGGCACCGTGATGGTGCCGCTTGTCGGGAGCGTCTTTATGGTTTATGTCGCTGTGATTATAGCGGGCTTTGGCTTCGGCCTTTGCATGACGACCTTACTCAGCTTCTGCACGCTCACTGTGGACGAGGGCCGCCGGTCCGTCGCCATGGGTTTTTACCAGGCGATCTACGGCCTTGGCATGTTCATCGGGCCCGTTTTTATCGGCGCGTTTGTTGATTTTCTCGGCCTTAACGCCGGGTTTTACATCTCGGCGGGTGTGGCGCTTGTCGCGCTTGTGCTCACCTTTGTGCTGATCCGCCGCCCAGCTGATTTGAAACGGGAAAAAGCTTAAAGAGACAGTTTTATTCTGGAGGTGGATGGGGCGGCTATGGAAACATGGGAATCGGTGGATGATTTTTTCTCGGCCACAATCGTGCGCGAGGACGACGCGCTTCTCAACGCGCTGCGCGAAAGCAGGAAACACGGCCTCCCCGAGTGGGAGGTTTCTCCGGCACAGGGACAGTTTCTTTACATACTCGCCAAGATGGCAAAGGCTAAACGCATACTTGAATTGGGTACGCTCGGCGGGTACAGCACCATCTGGCTGGCGCGCGCGCTGCCCGACGACGGGGCTTTGGTGACTTTGGAGTATGATGAGAAATATGCCGAAGTGGCGCGGGGCAATATTGACTACGCGGGCCTTAGTGATAAAGTGACCGTTATGCAAGGGGCCGCGGCCGGGTTAATGAAAAGCCTTGTGGCTGGAGGCGAACCGCCTTTTGACATGATCTTTATCGACGCCGACAAGCCCAATAATCCTTTATATTTAGAATTGGCGCTTAAACTGTCGGCAAGGGGTACAGTGATTTTCGGCGACAATGTCGTACGCGACGGCGAACTCGCCAACGCCCAAAGCACAGATCCGAAAGTCCGGGGCGTGCGCGAATACATTGCCGATTTGGGGCGCAGCCCCAATATAATATCCACAGGGCTTCAGACAGTGGGCTGCAAGGGCTATGACGGCTTTACAATCAGTATTGTCGAGTAACGATCCAGGGTATCGGGCCGATGCCCGTGTTTTGACGGATGTTACAAAGCGGGCCGGATAGGGCGGGTTTTATGGATGATGTTTTGCTGTTCCCCGACAGGGCGGCGTTTCGCGAATGGCTGGACAAAAATGGCGAAAGCAGCGGCGGCGTCTGGCTTGTATTCGGCAAAAAGGGCGGCCCGAAAACACTGAAGGCCGGTGAGGCCCTGGAAGAGGCGCTGTGTTTTGGCTGGATAGACGGGCAAATGCAGAGCCTTGCCGACACGGAAT
>JAITVU010000264.1 GCA_031285645.1 Oscillospiraceae bacterium
TGGAAATAGCGCGTGCGGCGCCCAAAGCGGAAAAAGGCAAAGCTGAAACAGAGGACAACGAAAAAGATAAGGAAATAACGGAATCATGAATTCTTTTGTGAACGCGAAACGCGTGGTTATAAAGGTCGGCACATCAACGCTGACATATGAAACAGGCCTTGTCAACATCCGCCGGATGGAGAAAATGGTCAAGGTTCTTTCCGATCTCGCCAATTCCGGCCGCCAGATTATTTTTGTCACATCCGGGGCCATCGGCGTGGGCGCCGGTAAGCTCGGGCTCAGGGAGAGGCCGAACGATACGCCGGGCCGCCAGGCCGCGGCCGCCGTGGGGCAAAGCGAGCTGATGCATCTCTACGACAACCAGTTCCTGATCTACAACCATGTCGTCGCGCAGGTGTTGCTGACAAAGGATGTTGTGGACGACGCGTTCAGGCGGCGCAACGTGGTCAACACCTTCAACCGCCTGCTCTCGCTGGGGGCCATTCCCATAATCAATGAAAACGACACCGTCGCCGTCGACGAGCTCGAAGGCGACAAATTCGGCGACAACGACACGTTATCCGCCATTGTGGCCGAGCTTGTCGACGCCGACGCCCTTGTGATCATGTCGGACATCGAGGGCCTCTTTGATTCAAATCCGCGCGCAAACAGTGACGCCAAGCTGATTCCGGTCGTCACCCATATTGATGATTACATCGAATCCATCGCGAGCGGCACCGGCAGCAACCGCGGCACCGGCGGCATGACGACGAAGATCTCAGCGGCCAGGATCGCCGAGGCCGCCGGCATCGACATGGCCATTGTCAGCGGCGAAAACCCTGAGAACCTGTATCGCCTGTTTGACGGCGACGCGGTCGGTACCGCTTTTCTGTTTAATAGAAGCCATACATAACATCCATGCCCGGTAGATCCGGGCGCGAGACGAGGTGTTCATATTGAATCTGACTGAAATCGGCGAGCGGGCCAAAAAGAGCGCGACACAACTGGCTGTGATGCTCTCAGGCCAAAAGGACCGCGCGCTTCTCGCCATTGCAAAAGCCCTAGAGGAAAACACAGCCCCTGTATTGGAGGCAAACGCCGCCGATCTCGCTCAGGCCGCTGAAAATGGCATGAGCGTGCCGTTGCAGGACCGCCTTCTTCTGACAAAGGAACGCCTTTTCGGCATCGCGGAAGCTGTGCGCTATGTTGTCGGCCTTGAGGACCCTGTGGGGCAGGTTTTGGGCGGCGGCATTAGGCCGAACGGCCTTAAAATCACCAAACGCGCCGTGCCATTCGGCGTGATCGGCCTGATTTATGAGTCCCGTCCCAATGTGACTGTGGACTGCGCCGTGCTTTGCCTTAAATCGGGCAATGCCTGTATCCTGCGCGGCAGCAAAGACGCCGTCCGTTCGAATATCGCGCTTGTCCGGATCATGCGGGACGCGATAGAAAAAGAGGGGCTTAACCCGGACGCCATTCAGCTCGTCGAGGACACATCGCGCGAGACAGCGGCGGAAATGATGCGTCTCAACAGCTTTATCGACGTGCTTATTCCCCGCGGCGGCGCGGGTCTCATCGCCACGGTCGTGCAAAATTCGACGGTGCCCGTCATCGAGACCGGCTCCGGCAATTGCCACTTCTATGTGGATGAAAGCGCCGATCTTGACATGGCGGCCGATATCCTGCACAACGCGAAAACATCGCGCCCCGGCGTGTGCAACGCGGCGGAAAAACTTTTAGTTCATAAAAATTGCGCCCGGGCGTTTCTGCCCATGGCGGCGGAAAGATTGCGAACGCACAATGTCGAGCTGCGGGCCTGCCCGCGGGCGCGTGACATCCTTGGGGACGCCTGTATCCCGGCTACAGACAGCGACTGGTCCACGGAATACGAGGACTACATCCTGGGCATTAAGATTGTAAACGCCATCGGCGAGGCCATTGAACACATCAACCGCTACTCCACGCATCATTCCGACGCCATCATCACATCAGATTACGCAAACAGCCGTCTTTTCTGCGACAGTGTGGACAGCGCGGCCGTTTACGTCAACGCCTCAACGCGCTTTACGGACGGCGGGGAATTCGGCCTCGGCGCCGAAATCGGCATCTCCACCCAAAAACTGCACGCCAGAGGGCCCATGGGGCTTACACATCTCGTCAGCTACAAGTATATTCTGGAAGGCAGCGGGCAAATTCGATAGCGCGGGTCACACCGGACGTATAGGCAGTCAACGGCCAACATATATTGATAATGAGCCGAAGGGCCATAAAACTGAATGTCGGCGCAGCCGGCAGCATGCCATACAGCGCTTCCTTATATCCAAGGCGGCAAGCCGGCTTTTTCGCACCGTACGCAGTGACCGCGCACGCCTTCGGCGTGCCGTCAGTCGTATGCCTGACGTTCGCCACGAGATAGCCTGAACAGCTATGGGAAACTATTTAAGGGGGAAGTCCGCTCAAACGGACAGTGTCTATGCAGCAAAAAAAACAAAGAAAACACCGTTATGCGGCCTCGATTGGCGGCGCGTTTGTTGTGCTGGCCCTGATCGGCGTGATCACGGTCATTGTGGCAAGCCTTCAGCTGACAGGGCGCGTGCTTGATAATACAAACGAGAAAGTGATGTTCGAGGACATCATCCGTCCGGTTCTGATGTTCGACCCCGTCCCTTTTGAGTCGCCGCAGGATGTGGACATGAACAGCCTGCTTTTGTACGCGATGTGGGGCACCCTGACGAGCGAACGGGCCAAGAACTATACATATAGCGATACCCAGGAGCTGATGATCCCGGCGTCGGATCTCGATGTCGCGGCCGCCCGGCTTTTTGGCAGCGAGCTCAAGCTGGAACATCAGACGTTCAGCGACTATGAGACAACCTACGTTTATAACGCGGAGACTCATATATACGGCGTGCGGGTCACAACCCAGCTCTATGTTTACACGCCGGATGTGCGCGAAATTGTCAAAGAGGGCGAGTATTACCGGCTTGACGTGTACTACAATCCGCCCGGCAACGCCTGGAATATGACCTTTGCCGGTGACAGGAGCACGGGAACCATTGAAAAACACATGTATTATTACATGCTGAAAAACAAGGATTCGTATCAGCTGGTTAAAATTCAGGACGTTCCGAACGAACCAATTGTCAGTTAATTAAAAACGCGACGGTTTCCCGTCGCGTTTTTCGTTGCAAGCCACGCGTTTGAAAAACATCCCTAACCGTCCCGCGGCGCTAGCGAAGCATGAAGGACATATGCGCCACGCTGTCGGATTCCGAATTGCCATAAATCTGGATGATGCGCTTGGGCGACTGGCTGTGCTGATTGAGATGGGACAGCGCCGTGATCGTCTTGGTCAGCTGCGCCTTGGTTACGCCCTCCTCCTCATCCGCGTTACAGCACAGCAGCATGCGCAGCAAGGCGTACTGCTCGGCTAAAATGATAAAGTGCTGGTAGGGCGTCAGGCCATCCTCATGATATTTAAACGGAAAAAGCTCCGAAAAGATATAATTGACGAAGTAATTTTCAACAACATGTCCGTATTCTTCCAGGAAGGGGGTCCAATGGATGGCGCAGTGCTCTTCGATGTACTCATCAATATCGAGGTATGGCGTCATGTCCTTTCCGTCCAGCTTAAACTCAACGCCTTTTTCCGATAAATAACGCGCGACAAAGTTAAAGGGTTCATAACTGTCTTTTTGCATCACCATATATTCAACGCAGGTATTAAAAAGAATGGACGTCATCGCCGCCCGCATACCGTCACTCTTTTGAAAAGAATCCATCATGCCGTCGAACTGGCTGTCGCTGAACGCGCTGACATAGAGCTGGATCGTCCCAAGCACGCCCTCTTCGTCCTCCTGCTGAATCTGCTCCGTTATCTTATTGAGCATGATGCCGATAAAGAGAATGCGCTCGTTGATCGGCCGCTTGCGGTTTTGCATAATATCAATGCAGCCCTCGCGTATACTCCACGCGTGCTTTTTGTAGGACAGGCCCTCTTTCGGATCCCTGACGACGCGGGTGCTGCCCTTGATCGACCCGCCCTGCACCTCGATATCCCTCTCAGTCAGGTTAAACGTCATGGGCTCCGGACTGAACAGGGCGATGCGCGCGGCCTCCGGGCAGGACATG
>JAITVU010000303.1 GCA_031285645.1 Oscillospiraceae bacterium
ATGTCGTATGCGTTGCCCGCTTCGGCCATTTTTTGAACGGCCGCCAGAGCCTGCTCACTGTTTTCGGCCGTATCGCACGGAAGATGGAAGCTGGAGAGAATATTGGTGAAATAATCCAGAACATCCGGCGTGTCGTCGATAACCAATATCTTAAGGTTTTCCGGCAGGGCATCCGCGCTGACAGCCGTAAGAATCTCGCCGCCCCACTTTACATCAACCTCAAAATTAAAGCGGGACCCCTTGCCGGGCTCGCTTTCCACCCATATATGGCCGCCCATCAGTTCGACAATCTTTTTGCTGATGGCAAGGCCGAGGCCTGTGCCGCCATATTGGCGTGTAATGCCGCCGTCGGCCTGTTCAAAGGAGTCGAAAAGATGCGGAACACGGCCCGGGTCAATGCCGATCCCGTTGTCGGTTACGGAAACGCGCAGCCGCGACGTATCGGCACGCACGGGCATTTCCTCGACTTTTAGCGTGACAGCGCCGTTTTCGGGTGTGAATTTAACGGAGTTGGACAGCAGATTAACCAATACCTGCGAGAGACGCAACTCGTCCGTAATCATTTTACGCGTAAACACGTGGGGAAAATCAAACTGGAAATTCTGATGTTTTTCCTCAACCCTGACCTGGATGACATTGAAGACATTCTCCATCATCTCTTCAAAGTTAAATTCATTTTCCGTGATTACAAGTTTGTCGGCGTCTATCTTGGACATATCAAGCACATCGTTGATGATGCCGAGAAGCTGGCGGGATGAGGAATCGACTTTTTGCAAATAGTACTGCACGCGCTCAAGATCCGCGCTTTTGCGGGCCAAAGTCGTCATACCGATGACGGCGTTCATAGGCGTGCGGATCTCGTGACTCATCCTGGAGAGGAACTCACTTTTCGCTTTGGCGCTTTTAATCGCCTCTTCCCTGGTTTCGATCAGCCTTTCCGTCATTTCGTTGCGCACAATCCCCGACGCGATCAACAGGCCGCCGGATTTTAAAATATCGATCTGCTTGTCCGTGAGCACTCTTTCATTCCGGCAGTCGTCAAACCCGACAAACCCCCAAAACTCTCCCTGCACGACAATGGGCAGGATCGAAATGGATTTGACATCTTGTATGCCGGGAAAAGCGGTGATGCTTTCGGATAGTTGGCTGACGGGCGCGTTGATGACAAAGTGATTGATGGGCATTTTCTCCCACCCGGGATAAAAATCGTCGTACGGCATATTAACCGGCGGTATGGAACCGAGAGGGGACAGGGTTGTTTTGGCCCACTCCGCATACTGTGAGAAGCATAGCCGGCCGTTCCATATATTATTTTTCCATATATACGCCCTGTCCGCATCCACGCTGGTGCCCAGAATACGCAGGCCCTCCATAATGATCGCGTGGAAATCATCGGCGTTGCTGTCCTCCATAAGAAGGGCGGCCACGGCGTTGACGGCTCGAAGCAAACTATCCTGGGCGGACAACTCACCTCCGGCGTCAATCAGCTGCCGGGTCATACTGTTGCGTATGATCGCCGAAATCATGAGGATGCCGCCGGAGAGCAGCACATTTTCTTCTATTTTAGAAAAGGTGCGTTCGGTGCGGCAGTCGTCAAACCCGATGTAGCCCCAGGGTTTGCCCTGATGATAAACGGGGATGACGAGTATGGATATGATGCCCTGTTGTTCCAGTATGCCGCGCTCCATGACGGGCAAATCCCGGACAGGACTATTAATCGGCTTGTTTTCCCAGACAGATTTCTTCCACATGGGGATATCATCGTAGTCCAGCGCCATGGCGAAATCCTTGCCTTGCTGCGGGTCGGCGCCCTCCGACCATTCAAAAGTCTGCTTTGAAAAGGTCTTGCCGCCCTGTCCAAAATTTTCCCATATATAAACGCGGTCCACGTCCACGGTCTTGCCGATGTGCCGCAAAGCCTCCCAAATGGCGCGCTCAAACTGATCCGGTACGGCTGAGATTAAATTAGCCGCGACCGTGTTAATAGCCAGAAGCAGACTGCTGTATTTCTTAAGTTCGTCCGCCGCGTAGCGTATTTCGCGCAAGTCGCGGCAGTAAACGGCAATGCGGTCGCTGCCGCGCCAAAACATATGCTGAAGCGTAATTTCGGTGGGCACATCAGCGCCTGTCAATGTTTTAAAAGAAAAATCAAACGTGATATGCCCCGTATCCGGGGCTTGCGCGCGCATCTCCCAAATTCTGTCGAGGCTCCGGTCGCCGTCGGGCTGGAACTCGGGGAATATGCGCCAGTATTCGTCCAGGAACTCCTGTTTGCTCTTTGCTTCAGCCAGGCGTACCGTCGCCATGTTACAATCCACGGCTTTAAGGTTTTCGTCAACCAGACAGCAGGCCATCGGCATGGCGTCGAGCATAAGCTGCATATGCTCGTCGGATTCCCGCCTCTCCGCCATATACAGGGCAATATAATTGTGACCGCCAATGTCCAAACGCTTAAAATTGACGTCGAACTGCACGGATTTGTCGTGAAGATTGAGCAGGCTGATTATTTCAAGGGCGCCGTCCCGCATCGCTGTGGCAAGCGCGCTTTTTAGTGTCATAGAAGGTCTGCCGTCCGGTTGACTGGGAGGGATGCTGGACTCTATCAAATCCGCGAAGCCCTCCAGAAGGTCTTTTTTGGACGCGAAACCGAAATAGTGGGTTGATTCGCCGTTGCAGTATACGGCATTGAGACGCTCGTCAAACAGTATGGTGGCATGGGGGCTGGCCTCGAACATAGCGGCGCCCATGTGGAATGCCTGGGAAAGCGAGTCGTGCTGATTGTTCATGTCCTGACCTCCATGCGTTTCAAGCTTAAACTGTAATCGGCTCCGGATACAGGCAACTTAATAAGATCCAAAATATTCTTTATAATGAACCGAAAAAATTTGATATTTAATGCCGGCGCAGCCGGCACACGTTTTGCGGCGCTCCCTTATATCCACCCAATCCGCGATACTGTTAAGGAGGGAATGCACGGATTGTTTGCGCAATAAAGAAACAAACCTATTATAACAAAAGTCAGGCCTGTTTACAATTTAATCATACGCATGACGTACAATTACGCGTTGTATTAAAGGTGATGGTGTGCTAAAATGGCGGTGTGGTAATGGGCGGGGCAATAGTCGGTCCGGATAATGCTTCAACCGGCTTGCCGGCGAGTCGCCGGCAGGAGATCAGTCCCTGGGTAATAGACCAAAACCGCTCCAATGTACATCCGCACACTGCGTGTGCTGTCCTTGCGGTTTTGTACATTTGCGCGTTTTATGGCATCTTTTTTGTATTGCCCCGCCTGTTGCCATATATAATAATTTCGGTGTAATCGGTATAAATAGTCTATTTTAATAAAAACAATCAATGGGTATTTGCGCCGCCATGCTTCCGGGATGGGCTGCCTTAAGGCATATTCACTTTATGGACGGTAATCTCGAAACCGACGGGCAACAAAGTGAGAGCGGCGACAGGGGGAACTGTTTTGTGGGAAAACGATTTGTGGAAATACTGTTCGACGCGGCAGTGTAATGACTTTTTGCTGTCATTCAAATTGCTTGGCGACACAGTGTGGCCTGAAAAGAAACAGTTGGCCTGCTTGTATGCGTTGAGTAACAATGCGGAAAAGCATTATAAGCAGATCAAAATAAAAAAAAGCGACGGCTCGATGCGGCATATTCTGACGCCGGACCCGCTGCTTAAATATGTTCAGAGAAATATTTTGCGCCGCGTTTTATACGGTATGCCGGTTTCCGATCACGCCACCGCATATCGCGAGGGAATCAGCATAGTTGATAACGCCGCCGTTCATACCGGGCAAAAGCAAATACTGAAAATGGATATTACCCGCTTCTTTGATCATATTTTTTTCCCGGCTATATATGGCGGGGTCTTTCACGCCAACATTTTTCCGCCGGGGACGGCGGCGTTGCTGACGTACCTGTGCACCTATTGCAGTTATCTGCCGCAAGGCGCGCCGACATCCGCCGCCATATCTAATCTGATCATGAGGCCTTTTGATACGGATATGGCGGATTGGTGTGCGCGGCGGCATGTGCGGTATACGCGTTATTGCGATGATATGACGTTCTCCGGCGATTTTGACGCTGTGGCGGTGGAACACAAGGTCCGGGAACTCCTGGGGTCGATGGGCTTTTCCGTCAATAAAGGTAAAACAAAGCTCTTATCGTCAGATACAAGACAGATTGTCACCGGCATCGTGGTCAATGTAAAACCCCAGGTCTCGCGGGCGTATCGCAGGCGGCTGAGGCAGGAGGTTTTTTACTGCGAAAAATACGGCGTTTTTTCTCATCTTGACTGGCGGCGCGATCATATCAGGGCGACTGATTATGCGAGTGCAATAAGATATCTGAACTCTTTATTGGGCAAGATCAACTATGTTCTTCAGGTCAACGCGCGGGACGCTGCTTTTATTAAGGCGAAAACAGCGATTTCAAGGATACGCGACGCATTGGAATCTCGAATGCGTGAAGAGGAAGCGGGAAGCGCCGCGATTGATATAAATTAAGAACGCCGGTATGCGGTTAACCGCATACCGGCGTTCTTAATGAAACAAAGGAGAGTATAGTAACCGTGGTTTAGAATTGTGCATTGTTATAGCTGTATAGGTTTAAAATTGCGACGCGATTTTAAATACGCGGCAAACGCCGCGCGCCGCGAAGCGGCTTATATATAGTGAATTCATTATATTTCCCCGTCCCGAGGGGCCGAAAGTTCCATTTTTGTGCCGGGAAGAATCCTGTTGATTGAGCTTGCCGGTTTTTGAAGCGACAGGTAAACGAGCGCGTTACACACAGCCGCGGCGACCGTGCTGCCGCCCTTGCGCCCTTTTGCCACAATATAGGGGACACCCAGCGTCATAATCAGTTCTTTGCTCTGCACAACATTGACAAAGCCGACCGGCACACCGATGATGAGGGCCGGATTCATTTGACCACTCAATACTAGCTCATGGAGTCGCATCAGGGCTGTTGGCGCGTTGCCGATGGCCAAGACAGCATTCGGATGGGTACGCGCCGCTTTGTCCATGCAGGCGGCGGAGCGTGTCGTCCCGCCCAGACGAGCGGCCTCGGCGACATCCGCGTCGCCCATGAAGCATAGGGCTTGCGCGCCGAGCTGTGCAAGCGCGGCCTTGTTGATGCCTGACCAGGCCATTTTAGTGTCGGTGATAATAGGGATTCCACGCCCCAGCGCATCAAGGCCCTTTTGTACGGCGCCGGGTGAAAAACATAAATTATGTGCGTAGTCAAAATCCGCCGTTGTGTGGATGACGCGCTTGAGCACGCTCTCTTCATCCGCGTTAAAGCCTGTATCACCGAGTTCCGCGGATATGATTTCAAAGCTTCTTTTTTCAATATCCCGGGGCAGGACATGTTCAGGTGCTGTGTTCAATAATAACCCTCCATAATAGGCCTTACAGCCCTTTATTCAGTATTTCATATATGGCGTCCATATTCATGTATGTCCGCACGGCGTCAGCAAGCAGGTCGTATTGCGTTTCTCTATATGCCGCATAGTCTATCTGCGGCGCGCAGCCTGTTTCAAAGCCTTTTGACTGGAGCAGGGCGTCAATCAGGGCGTGCGTAAACGCGTCGGAATCAAAAATGCCGTGTAAATAACTGCCCCAGACGTTGCCCTGAGCCGCGCCGTCTTCTTTGAGGGCGCCACCGTTATCCAGCGTGCAGAAGTGATCAGCTGAATCGCCGCGCAGCGTCTCGCCCATATGGATTTCGTAACCCTGAACGCGAAGCCCGTTTAAAGCAGAAAAGAGGCCGCCCGCGTTTTCAATGGTTCCCGTTACGCGGGTGCGTGTTTTTTCCGGATGAAACAGCGTCGAAACTGGCAAGAGCCCTATTCCAAGCAAATCTCCGCCCTGTTCCACGCCGCGCGGGTCGCTGATTTTTGTACCCAGCATCTGGTAGCCGCCGCATATGCCGATTACAGCGCCGCCATGCGCCGCATGCTGTTTTACTTTGGCCTCCAAGCCGGACTGCCGCAGCCAGGAAAGATCGCTGAGCGTGTTTTTTGTACCCGGCAAAATTACAAGGTCGGGCGCGGCAAAATCGCCCGCGCGCCACACATAGCGCAGCCCCGCCTCGTCATAACGCGACAGGGGACTGAAATCAGTGAAATTAGAGATATGGGGCAGGCGGATAACGGCGATATCGAGGAGTTTTTGCCCAGGCGCACCGCTCAGGCGTGGGGCGAGGCTGTCTTCATCGTCAATATCGATCGTGAGGTAAGGCAAGGTACCCGTTACGGGAATGCCGGTGAGCGCTGTGATCATCTCAAGGCCCGGTTCCAGAATGCTGATATCGCCGCGGAATTTATTGACGATAAGCCCCTTGATCATACGCCGCTCATCCTCCTCGAGCAGCGCGACGGTGCCGTAAAGGCTCGCGAACACGCCGCCGCGGTCAATATCGCCGACAAGCAGCACCGGCGCGCCCGCCATTTTGGCCATGCCCATGTTGACGATGTCGTCCTTTTTGAGATTGATTTCCGCGGGACTGCCGGCCCCTTCCAGCACCACGATGTCGTAAGAACTGTCGAGCTGTCCGTAGGCACGCATGATATCGGGAATAAAGGAGCGTTTGCGGGCGAAGTAATCGCGCGCCGGCATATCGCCGAGCACCTCGCCGTTTACGATCACCTGGCTGCCCGTCTCGCCCGTAGGCTTGAGTAAAATGGGATTCATCTCGATCGCGGGCTCGATGCCGCAGGCTTCGGCCTGCATCACCTGCGCACGCCCCATTTCGAGCCCCGAACGCGTGATATAGCTGTTGAGCGCCATATTCTGGCTTTTAAAAGGGGCGACCTTGAAGCCGTCCTGCTTAAAAACACGGCAAAGCCCCGCCGTGATCAGGCTCTTGCCCGCGTTGGACATGGTGCCCTGTACCATGATGCTTTTGGCCATAAGATAACCGTCCGTTCCGCCGATTGTGGCGTATTGTTTTGTTCGGATATACCGACAGCGGTTGGTTCCTGTCCTGGAAGCCGTTGAATGCGAACTCGCCCGGAGCCGCAAATCCGCCGCGCTTTTTAAGCGCGGCCTCATGACGCATGTTTACATGCGCCATGCCCTTGACGGTTTACCGTCAAGGGGGATTTGCGGCGTTTGAGGATCGTATCAAAAAATTGGGCTTTACGTCACCCTGAAAATTCCCGCATATTTTTGAGCAGAATGTCATTTTCCTCCCGTTTGCGCACAGCCACCCTGAAATGAGAGCCGTGCAGGCCCCGGCAATTGCGGCAATCCCGGATGAGAATGCCCTTGTCCCGCATCTTATCGGCCAGGGCCGCGTCGGGGCTTTCAAAAAAAATAAAGTTCGCTTCGGAGCCAATCACGCTATAGCCCATATTGTTAATTTCACGGCGCAGAAAGCGGTTTTCTTTCTGTATCACGATCCTTGACTGCGCCAGATAGGCTTCATCTTTGAGCGCGGCAATCCCGGCGGCCTGTGCCGGGATTGAGACCGGCCACGGCTGGCCGGCGCCTGATATTTTTTTCATGATATCGGCCCGGGCGCAAAAAAGGTAGCCGAGACGGATGCCCGCCATGGCGAATGTTTTTGTAAAAGCTTTCAGCACAATCAGGCCGGGGTACTGTTTTATATAACCTTTTACCGTGTGTGTCTCAGGCCGGGGCAGAAAATCAATAAAGCATTCATCCACCAGAAGCAAAGTGCCGGTTTTTTTGCATCGGGCAGTAAT
>JAITVU010000317.1 GCA_031285645.1 Oscillospiraceae bacterium
GCAATCATAATCCGGGATGGTGAGAACCAGCGTACCCTTTCGCACCCCCGCGTTCCGCAAGTAGCAAGCGGCCCTGTCGACAGCCGCGCCGAGCGCGCCGTATGTCATGGATTCATCCCGCCGGGACAGAGCCACGGCGTCCGGCTTTAGCCGCGACATTTCCTTGAAAAGAACCGGCATAGTTTTTTGCGTGTATGTGCAAGCCGTTCTGTTATAAACATTCGTATACAGCTCAAACTCTTCCTGATTGACCAGCATGCAGTCGCACACATTTTGATCCCCGTTTTGCAGGACAAAACGCAGCAGATTCATGAACTGCGCGTGCAGACGGCCGATATCGCCGGATGTATATTTTGACGTCTGGTAATCATAGTCGAGCTGAAAGCCGACGTTATCCCATTGCCTTATGATAATCTGCAGGCCATACTCTTGCTGCCCGCTATAGAACTCCTGATTCTTTACGGGCATTTCCCCCAGGGATAGCGGCAGGACCGTGTTGTAGCAGTTGACGCAAACGTCATACAGCTTCTCAATACCGTTTTGCCTTAACTGCAAGTCCGTCTGGATCAGATTATATGGATAACGCTGATGTTTGTACGACCGCCGCAGCGAATGAGCCACATCGGCCAACATCTCCATTAACGTTGTCTTGCGCCGGACCCGGTACCGGAACGGCAGCGGATTCGTATATGTGCCGATTGTACGCCTGCCTGTCTTGCCCGATCGGCCCAACAGCGGGGTGCCGAGAACGCAGTCATCTTGTCCATAACGCTTATACGCATACAGGATATAGAGAAAAACAAAAAGGTCGTTGAGAGAAACAGTGTGATCCTTGATGAACTGTTGAATGCGGACCGCCAGCTCATCGTCCGGTATGTAAGAAACCCTGTTTCCATCCAGATTCGCCGGAGCCTGAATGACGACCTCCGGCAGCGGCGTAAACATGTCGGCCCAGAAGCAGCGGTCACGCATGCAGGCATCGCTATTGACGTAGTCGATTTCATCTTTTACATAGTCGAGATAGGACGGCGCCTTCTCCGGGTTGTACGGACGCTTCCGGATCATCGAGGCGTAACACGCCGTAATTTGCTCTGTGAGCAGCTTCATGGACCATCCGTCCGCGATGATGTGGTGCAGCTTAACCAGATAACCTGATACCGACGCGCCGACACGGATAACAGCAAAATAATAAAGCGGCTGCCCGTTCATAATAAAAGGCGCCTTGAACACCTGAGCACACAGATCAGTTAAAGCTTGTTCGGGATCGCGTTCACCCGCCAGATCAATCGTCTCAACGGCAATGGCGTCAGACACTGTATACTGATACACCTCGTGAGCCGATTCGGCGCACCGCAGCCTCAACGCGTCATGACGCGAAGCCACCGCATTGATTGCCTCCTTAAGCAGGCATAAATCGGCGTCTCCCTCAATCCTGATAAAACCGCCTATATTAAACAGGGGAGAATCCCCGTATTTTCTTTGTGTGTACCAAATGCGTTTTTGAGCATGTGATAACGCGTATCCGTTCATGAAAATATGCCACTCCCGCCCTGGATGTCATTGCCGTGCCGTTTGGACAGTCCGGTGTTATCCCGCCCTATAAAGCCCCGCTTTCAAAGATGTCTATTCCCCTTTTGCCCAGCGCCGAAAACGACGCTTCCGCTATTTTCCGGCGCCGTGTGCGGGCAGCGCGCCGACATACGCCATCACGACATCCACAAACTGATTCATGGTTTGGATATGATCCAGGCTCAGATTGATATCCTCAAATTCAATGCCGAAGGTCTTTTCAGTTTCAACAACCAGGTATATGTACAACATGGAATCAAAACCGTATACCTCGCTCAAACTCGCGTCACAGTCGGTAATTGTTCGTTTGATCTCCTCATTGTTTTCTGTCATATCAAGGATTTTTCGCATTACTGCGTCGCGATTCATATCATGACCCTCTTTCAAAATCATATTAATAACACCCAACATTATATGTGCAAAAAACAAGAACACCGATAACATGAGTCTTCGCATACCTTGCCATACTCTTCAACATATTGTATATAATAATTATGACAGGATGCTTTGTAGTGTTTTGTCAAAACAATAGGTATGCATGATAAATAAATAAATTTAAGAAAATTTGGGATATTGCATATATTTAAAGGAGCGCCCTTGTTAGAACATAATATGAATCTGGCCGCTGCAAGATATCAAGGACAACCGTATCGGACTTGCTATCAAAATTTCATGACATTATGCATTATCGGCTGCGCCAATGGTCGATATCAGCCCCTCGCCGATTTATAAAAAAGGTATAGGCTCATCAATAAGCCTATACCTTTGGCCGTATATCAAGTAACATCTGTCCGGAAAATACTTGTGCTTTTTTAAATTTATATACTAAAATCTAACTTTTATGTCGATTAACGTCATTATCGTACCATATTGAGGCAATTAAATTCAATATCCAATTCACATAAGTATATTTTGAATTATCTGTAAATTGTTACAAACTATTAAAGCGCGGTATTCCATGAATCCATGGAATACCGCGCTTTAATAGTCATTTTAGGCGAACAGCGCCTTATT
>JAITVU010000366.1 GCA_031285645.1 Oscillospiraceae bacterium
CTCGACAGCGCCGACCCCCGCGTGCTCGAAGCGGGCGCGCGGACTTACAACGGGCGGCCTATCATTAAATCCCTGACCGGCGCCGCCGCTTCCATGGACGCGGTCTTTCCTATTGTAAAGAAGTACGGCGCGCTTGCTATCGCGCTTACTATGGACGAAAACGGAGTACCGCAGACGGCACGGGAGCGGTATCTAATTGCCGAGCGCATTTTAAGGCGCGCGGCTGAGTACGGTATCGCGAAAAGTGATATCCTGATCGACTGTCTTGCGCCCGCATCCGCGACCCGTCAGGATCAGACTATGGAAACGCTGAGGGCCGTCAGCCTCGTAAAAAATGGGCTCGGCGTTAAAACAGTGCTCGGTATCGGCCATATTGCGCGCGGCCTTCCGGCCCGCGAAAAACTTAACGCCGCTTTTCTTACGGCGGCGCTGGGCGCGGGGCTTGACGCCGCCATCCTGGATGTTTTTTCGGAGGAAAACATGGAGGCCCTGAATCTCTTTAGAATTTTAAGCGGCGATAAACCCAATACCGATGTTTGATTCCAAATCAAACGCCCAGTTGTACGTCGGCGGGTTTTCCCGCTGATTAAAATATGATGATGTATATCTATGCAAAAAACTATGGCGCGGGACATCCCGCGCCATAGCCATTTTGGTCATTATCTATCAGCTTAAAGCTCCTAAAGTGAACAATCCAATTTAGAGCACTACCCCGCGCGCGTCACAAAGCGCCTGCATTGTAATAATGACCTTTTCCCTGTTCTGCGGGCGCGGGTAGAAAGTCGGCGCGCCGCAGCGCGTCATTTCATTGCCCGCAGTGTACTTATACGCGCGCGGTATAGCCCGTCCCTGTCAAAAAGCACAAATACTCTTTAATTCTTCCGGTTATCCATATCCGGGTGGGTCCGGGAGGCGGCCCCTCCCGGCGTCTTTTGGTTCCTTTGTGACGAGACAAAGGAACTGCCCGTCGCGGCATGAGCGACAAGCTTCGCTGCACAGCAGTGCCCTGCCTTGTCGCGGCATCAGCGACAGGCCTGGATGTGCGGCGCACACTGCCTTTCAGGATTTTCCCCAGGGAGGGAAATCCCCCGGTGAGCTATTTACGGACGATGGCTGAACGCTCTGTGACTGCTGATTCGTCTGGTCAAAAAGCAAATACAAATCGCTGTGATATCTTGCAAAATCGCCGTTGTTTTTATTAATGCGCATCATTATTTTTGATTTTTAAGCAATTTATATTTACATTTATATTATATCATATAAAAAACATATGTTCAATAGCAAATTATAATTTATTTATTGAATTGTATTGGGGGAGAGTATGTGGGAAAAAACGAGCGGGGACGCACGTCCGGTATTGTCCGTGTGCTTAAGGAGGCCGGCGGTTTTGGTATCTTAGCGGCGGCTCTGGTCGGCAATGTCGCCGAGGGACTGGGTTATATTTTCGTCGCGCGCGGCGGCGGCGATATGCTCGACGCGTTCGTTGCCCTTAACGGGCCTAACGCTGTCAAACACATGCTGGTCATCCTTCTCTTCGCCCTTGTCCTCGGCGCAGGCATCATTCTCAAGGATTCCCTGCTGGGACAGTATCAGGAGCAGGGCATGGTGCGTTTGCGCGCCAGAACGGTGTCGGCGCTTGGACGGGCGCAGATGGCCTGGCTGGACGCGAGGCACACAGGTGAACTGTCGGCGCGGGTTTCAAACGACCTGAACGCGCTGGGCGGCGCGCTGCGCCCGGTTCTGATTTTGGGTATTTCCCTTTTGTTGGCCCGTATTATGACAATCTGCTTTCTCTTCTACATAGACTGGCTGCTCACGCTTATCATTTTCGCGGCGCTGCCGGTGACGACGGCTTTGCAGTGGCTTTACAGCCGCCCAATCAAAAAATACCGCGTCGCAAACCAGGACGCCGTCGGCGCGCTTTCATCCGTCGTATACGATTGTTTCGGCGGCTTTGAGACGGTAAAATCCCTGTCGCTTGAGGATGAAATGACGGCGCGGTTCGAACACGCGCAGGCGCGCCAGCTCGAGGCCGCCGTACGCGAAAACAAGGTTGTTGCGGCCCTGACGCCGTTATCCGGACTCGGCCGCTACCTGCCACAGTTTCTCCTGGTGCTTGTCGGCGGGATTTTCATTATCAGCGGCCGTATTACAATCGGGCAGATGGCGATGTTTCTGATGCTCTCCTCCTCGGCTTTACACGCGCTCGGCAACATCACGGAGCTCATCGCGGCTATTCGCCAGCTCTTCGTCGCGGCGGACCGCATTGTCCAGCTCTGGGATGTGCCGCGCGAGCGGGAGGGCGGGGCGGCGCAATTGCCGGATGGCGATGCCGCGCTCCTTGAATTCGGGGCGGTCTCGTTCAGCTACGCCGGGGACGCTGTGCCGGCGGCGGAAACCGGCGCCCATCACGCCGGTACGCTGCGCAATGTGTGCTTTTCCGTCCTCCCCGGCTCCTTTACGGCCCTTGTCGGCGAAAGCGGATGCGGCAAATCCACCGTGCTCAAACTGGCGGCCGCGCTCTATCCGCCTGCTTTGGGCGGCGTCAGCCTGATGGGCCGCCCGCTCACCGACTGGGATATGCGCGCAATGCGCCGCCACATCGCCTATGTCACACAGGAAACGTTCCTCTTCCCCGGCACGTTGCGCGAGAATATTATGGGCGGCGCGGATACCATTCCGGAGGCGCGCTTCGCGCGTGCCATTGAAGCCGCCCAGCTAAAGGATTTCGTCGCGTCCCTCCCTCTGGGCCTGGACACTGTCGTCGGCGAGCGCGGCGTTTTCCTCTCCGGCGGCCAGCGCCAGCGCATATCGGTGGCAAGGGCGCTATGCCGCGACGTTTCGCTTTTGCTGCTTGACGAGGCCACCTCCGCGCTGGACCAGACCACGGAATCAATGCTTATTGACGCGCTGCTCGCCTGGCCCGGACGCCCGGCTTTGCTTATGATCACGCACCGCCTGGCCAACACCCGCAACGCGGACCATATCATCGTCATGAAGGACGGCGCCGTGTGCCAGAGCGGCGTTTACGATGCGCTGGCGCGCGAGGACGGCGAATACGCCCGGCTTCTCAGCCTTCAGGAAGGGGATGTTGCATTTTGATACGCGGTATTGTCCACACCGTCGGGCGCCTGCTCGGTTTTATGCGCGCCGCGCGCCGACACCTGATTTTTAGTATTCTGTGTATGGCGCTGAGCCGGCTGATCTCCGTCTGGATGATCGCCGACCTGCTCGGCAACGGTATGCAGGCCTTTCAGTCACACCGCATGGACCTGCTCTGGCGCGCCATCCTTCTCGCCTTGCCCTGGCTCGCGCTCCTGCTGATTTTAGACGCCCTGGCCGTCTGGCTGGCTGGCGTCGCCACCGCGCGCGGCACCGTCGCCCTACGCACACGGCTGATGGACTCCATGCTGCATGCCACGCTCGCGTCGTCAAACGCGTCGCACAGCGGTGTAAAGCTTTCCTACTTTACAAACGATATTCCCGCGGCCATGAACGGCCTGATACGCACTTTGGCCATTCCGGCCGGGGCCGTTTTTGTCGGAATCACGGGATTTGTTTATGTTCTGCGCGTCCACTGGGCCATGGCGGCGATTACAATCGCCATCGGCATCTTCGTATACATTTACAGCATCCTCTTCGCGGGCGCCCTGCACCGGATCGCCCAAAAAATGCAGGCCTTGCTGGCCGTGCTTGAAAGCCGCCTTAAAACTTTGCTCGACGGGATGGTGACGGCGCGCATGGGCGGCATGGTGGCCAAACTGGAAGGCCAGATGGACGACGCGTCAAAAGACCTGATGCATACCGGCATCCGCTGGGCGCGTGTTTCGGGCTTTTTGGGCGGTATGAACAACGGCATGGGCGGCCTTTTCGATAATCTCCTTGTCTTTGTCGCGGGCGTTGTCTTCCTCTCGGGCGCGCTCTCGCTCCCGGAGCTGATGCGCGTATCCCAAATGGCGGGCGGCGTCGTCGGCGTTTTCCATCTCTCCCGCACGCTTGTTGACATCCAGCGCGCGCTGGCGGGCGCCGGGCGCGTGTTTGAATATATGGACGGCACGCCGCCGGAGCGACAAAATGGTTGCGCAACCCCCGCTCCCGGCGCGAGCGTGCAGTTCAGCGACGTCACTTTCAGCTATGACGGCGCGCCGCCCTGCATCAACAGCCTCAGCTTTAAAGCCGACGCGGGCGAGATCGTCGCGCTGATTGGCCGCAGCGGGAGCGGCAAATCGACGGCATTGCGCCTGATCCAGGATTTATATGCGCCCTCGCGCGGCAAAATTACCGTGCACGGCGTCGCCAC
>JAITVU010000367.1 GCA_031285645.1 Oscillospiraceae bacterium
GATCGACACCATGCGCGAGGGCGCCGTCTGCATCGACATGACCTCGGCCAGCGGCTCGACGAAACAGGAGATCGCTCATTGCGCCGGGAAAAAGAACAAGCGCATCGGCGTAATCGACGCGCCGGTCAGCGGTGGCGTCCCCGGCGCCAAAGCGGGCACGCTGACCATTATGGTCGGCTGTGACGAAACACTATATCATGAAAACCTGCCCATTTTTGAGGCCATGGGCAGTAAAATCGTGCATACCGGCGAACTGGGCAGCGCCTCCAATATCAAGACGCTTAACCAGATGCTCAATGCCGGCAACTCCGCCGTCGCGTGCGAGGTTCTCTGCGTTGCCAAGAAAATGGGCGTCGACCTCAACAAGCTTTATGACATTGTAAACGACAGCAGCGGCGGCAGCTTTGTCTTTAAAAACAACACCCCCCGATATGTGTTTACCCACGATCATGAGCCCGGCTTTCGCTTAGACCTGATGAAAAAGGATGTGGGCCTGTTTATAGAAAGCGCGAAGCAGAATCAGTCGTTTACGCCGATATCGGACTTTGTCTACCAGATCTACAAGGCCACGTCCAATCAGGGCCACGGAAATAAAAACACAACCTATATCTTTGAGTGGTACGAAGAAAACCAGTAAGCGTTCGGAAACACAACTGAAGGGAGCATATTTATGCACGATTATCACATTCAATATACCGATGTGCGAAAAGACGACCACCTTGCCGGTTATTACGCCTGGATGAACTTTAAAAGCTATAGAAAAATAGCCGCAGAGAGCTTTAAGCCTTTTTTCGAGAGATATGCGTGCACAGGTTCCGGCCTTGTGCTCGGCACCGCGCAAAAAGAACTGATCCGGGCCGCGAAGGAGATCTTTGACATCAATCCCGTCCGGGTGGACACGGCCTGTGAGCAGCCCCATATCCGCCTGACAACCGAAAACAACGGCGAAGCGGAGACGCTGCCCGGCAGCTTTGCCATTAAAACGACCACAGGCGCCATCACTGTAACCGGACAGGATGAGAGCGGCGTGCTTTATGGGGTTTTCAATCTGATCCGCAGCATCGGTCTCGGTCAAACCCCTGAACAGGCCCAAAAATCGGAAAGCAGCAAAGTGGAGCTGCGCCTGTATCATCACTGGGATATGTATAAAAGCGGGGAATCTTTGGTGCTCAACACGGGCACATGGGCGGGCCGGTCCATTTTCTTTAAGAACCGCGAACTTGTCACGGACGATATGACGCAGATCCGCGACTACGCGCGGCTTCTCGCCTCAGTCCATATCAACGCGCTGTGCCTGAACAACGTCAATGTTCCCATCCGGGAAATGCGGCTGATGACGGAAGAGATGCTGCCGCATGTCGCAAGAATTGCGGATACGCTCCGCGAATACGGCGTCAGGCTCTTTCTGTGCATCCATTTCGCCGCGCCTGTCGTGCTCGGCGCGCTGGGCACCGCCGATCCGCTCGATGAGGGCGTCAAAAAGTGGTGGAGCGACATCGCCGACACCATCTATCGCTATATTCCCGATTTTGGCGGCTTTATCGTCAAGGCGGATTCCGAAGGCGAGCCGGGACCGTTCACTTATGGACGCGACCATGTCGACGGCGCGAATATGCTGGCCGAGGCGCTTAAGCCGCACGGCGGCATCGCGATATGGCGCTGCTTTGTCTATGACTGCCATATGGACTGGCGCGACCGCACGAGGGACCGCGCAAAGGCCGCGCTCGAATGCTTCCAGCCGCTCGACGGCAAATTCGCCGACAATGTCATCCTTCAAACCCAGAACGGCCCGTTTGATTTCCAGCCCCGCGAACCTGTTTCCACAGTCTTTTCGGGCCTTTCGAAAACCAATCAGGCCATTGAATTCCAGATTGTGCAGGAATACACAGGCCGGCAGACCCATATCTGTTATCTTGTGCCGCTGCTGAAAGAGGCTCTTGATTTCGACACCTACTCAAAGGGAGAGGGTTCCACGGTCGCCAGCGTTGTGGACGGCTCGCTCTACAATCTGCCGCACGGCGGCATTACAGGCGTCTCTAACATCTGCGACGACGAGTACTGGACCTCTCATCCCATCGCGCAGGCTAATTTCTACGGCTTCGGCCGCCTGACATGGAATCCGCAGCTCTCGAGCGAAGAAATCGCGCGCGAGTGGATCAGCCTGACCTTTGGCCACGAAAAGAAGATCATGGATATTCTCCTCCCTTTCATGCTGGAATCAAGGGAACTGTATGAGGGCTACACCGCCCCGCTCGGCATCGGCTGGATGATCGTTCCGGAGGTCAAATACGGGCCTGACGTGGACGGCTATGAATACACCCCCTGGGGCACCTATAATTACGCGGACCGGGACGGCATCGGCGTCGACCGCACGAAGGAAACCGGAGCCGGCTACACAATGCAGTATAACAGTCCGGTCTGCGATCTGTACAATAATATCGAGACCTGCCCGGACGAGCTGCTGCTGTTTTTCCACCATGTGCCGTACACCCATAAACTGCACTCGGGCAAAACGGTGATCCAGCATATTTATGACGCGCACTTCGAGAGCCTTGACAGGGTTGTGCAGTTCAGGGAGGAGTGGCGGTCGCTTGAGGGCCTCATTGACCCCCACTGTTTTGAACTGGTCGATAAAAGGCTCGGCATGCAGATTACCGACGCCACCGATTTCCGTGATGTCGTCAACACCTATTTCCATCGCTTCTCCGGTATTGACGATGAGAAGGGCCGAAAAATTTATCAGTAAAACGCCGTGTAAGCATAGCAGGCGTGAAAAACAGGCGGAAATTTGATTTCACCCTTAATCCCGCCGCCATAAAAACCTAAAAAACCTAAAAACAAAAACGAGTCTTTCCGCTACCGGATGGACTCGTTTTTGTTTTGACAGTGAAGAAGTATGCCTGACACTGCAAGGCGCATGCGTTTTCATGGGAAGTGAAGCCGGGCCTGAAGCGCACCCGCTATACAGCACC
>JAITVU010000090.1 GCA_031285645.1 Oscillospiraceae bacterium
GCCGCTTCGCGGCGCGCGGCGTTTGCCGCGCAATTTTAAAAATGTGTCAAAATATTGAAACTATAAAGCTATAAAGGCGCTGCCTGATTGACTATGTATACCAAACAGAAGGCAAGACAATTTGTGTGAAGAACAATCGATTGGCCGCCAATATAAAATCACATTGTGATTTTATATAAATCCGACTATAATTGCATTGTAACACAAAATGGGAAAAAATCAATAATCTGATTTAAAGAGAAAAAATATTACATAAAACGGAATGAGTATTCACATATCAGCGGTATTATAATCAAGTGATATAGACAAACCGCTAAAAAAGCAGCTGGTCAACCATGGCTCGCAAGCTTTTTTAAAGTGGTTTGTCTATACCGGAACGATCCATTCCGGAGCGGCCGCAATCACAGCCCTCCGCCGAGATTGCGCAACGGTTTGACAAGCGCGACACAGACGATGATGGCCGCAATCGCCTCTATCACGCCGTTTGTCGAGATAATGCCGAGAAAACTGACACGCAGGGCTGTCAGCGCGGCGTCCATGCTTTGGGTTTCCAGGGCGCCCATTTCCGCGACATAGCGTTCGCCCAGCAATAGGTAGACACCGCCCAGAACAAGAATTGTGTTGCATATCGATCCCGCTGCTGCGGCGATCCCGGCCGCGACGCGCTGCGGCACTTTAAGTTTCAGCATCCATCTGAAGACATACGCGGCGAGAATACCGAGCAAGATGCGCGGCACCATGGCAATCAGAACGCTTGAAACGCTCCCCGTCATGACCGGGTTAAAAGGCCATGTACTGATGGCCGGCCGCGTTATAGCCACAAACAGGCTGGACAGGCCGAACACGGTGCCCAGGATTCCCCCGGCCAGCGGGCCCAGCACAATGGCGCCCACAAGGACAGGGATGTGCATAATGGTGATTTCCATCACAAAAGGAATATAGCCAAGCGGGGTTATGGTCAGGACAATCTGAATCGCGATGAGAAGGGCGAGCTGCACAGTGAAAAGAGTCGTCTTTTTGCGCATATATGATCAGTCCTTTCATTAAAATCAAAAGATCGCAGCGGGCCGCGCGGGGCCTTTTACCCCAGCTTGACATTTTTATGATATATGATTTTAAGCCCTTCCAAAACAAGATGGTCCTCAATTTCAATGTCCTCCCGGCAGTAACCGATAATCGCGGCGGCGAGCCCGCCGAAGGCCACAACCTTGGCGTCGGCGCCGATCGCTTCCTTCATGCGCACAATCATGCCGTCCAGCATTGCGGCCGTGCCGTACATAATACCGGATTTCATGGAGTCAATGGTATTTTTGCCGATAATGCCCGCCGGTTCCTCCAAACTGATATGCGGAAGCTGGGCGGTCCGGCGCGACAGCGCCTCGAGGGAGATCACGACGCCCGGGCTCACAGCGCCGCCCATAAAAGCGCCGTCCCTGTCGAGCGCGAACAGCGCCGTCGCCGTGCCCATGCTGATAAAAATGCAGGGAAGAGGCAAGCGGGACAAGGCCGCGACAGCGGCGCAGACAAGATCCGATCCCAGCGCCGCCGGATTGTCTATTTTAATGTTAAGCCCGGTCTTGAGGCCCGGCGAGACGAGGAAAACCCTTTTGGACTGGATCACATCCTCAACGGCCGCCTTAAACACATGGGAAAGGGGCGGCACGACGCTGGACAGGATTGCGCCGTCAAACTGCGCGCTGTTGCAGTCGTTGAGCCTGAATACATCGAGAAGCTGCACGGCGTATTCGTCCGTTGTCCGCTGGATATTGGTGTGCATCCTTGAAACGAAAACCAACCTGTCGGCATCCCACGCGCCGACTTTGATATTCGTATTGCCGATATCAACGGTTAAAATCATTTACAGGGTCATTCCTTTCTTATGAGCGAAGGGGTATAATGCCGTGCGGTGGAAAGGCGCATTGGAGCCTTGACAAATATTATCTCAGATGTGTGTGTTAATGGACATATTTCAGCCCGCGCGCCATTCCCCAAAAAATATATTTGATGCCATAATTATACTATAAATATCGGCGGTGTGTAAATAGCCGCTTGTGCGGCGGGTTTAAGAATGTTTGTCCCACAATGTGTCAAAATCGGCACACCACAAAAAAAGAATATGTGTTATAATATGGATACGTCTTGAAAACAGTCACGAAAACAGGGCGTTTGCGTCCTGGCGGCTTGGGACAATGGACAGTTCACCGCGCATTCTGTGATTTGCAACGCCGGATTATTTAGTCGTCAGAATCCGACAGGCGGTATGTTAAAAGGCAAAAGCGCGGTGCGAGGGCCGCTTCGCATCCCGTGCGCGCGTGCGCGCGAATGCCTCAAAACGGATCGTTTTAACGTTTGCTGAGTATATCATGAAGGGGATATCGCGGGTTGTGGACCGCGATTTGAAGATATGGCCTATTATTTGGAAAATGGGGTTTGGAGCGCTGTTTTTGCGGTACCCTGTGATGTTGTGGACAAACATATAAAGCTGTGCAGCCCGCTTTCGCTTAAAGTGCTGATGGTGGTGCTCAGGCAGGGCGGCGGCATGGATATTGATCAGCTGGCCGGGGTTCTGGGACAATCCAGGGCCGACGTGCAGGACGCCATCAATTACTGGATTGACAGCGGCATTATCCATCAGGGACAGCCGCCGGCGGCTGAGGCGGCCCCGGGTACGCGTGAATCGGCTGCAGCACCGCGGGAACAGACGTCCGCCACGGCGCCTTCGGTTCAGGTGAAGGAAGAGCCGCGCAAAATCGAGAACCTGACCGGCGCCCGGCCCAGGCTGACCACACAGGAAATTAATGAGATTGCGCAGGAAGACAAATCGATCGGTTATCTTTTGCAGGAAAGCCAGCAGATCATGGGCAAGCCGCTCACCCCGGTTGTGACCGAGGCTTTGGCGGCGCTTTATTCCTATTATGGCATGCAGCCCGATCTGATACTCATGCTGGTTCAGTACTGCGTGTCGATCGGTAAGGA
This sequence comes from Oscillospiraceae bacterium, assembly GCA_031285645.1. Lineage (GTDB taxonomy): Bacteria > Bacillota > Clostridia > Oscillospirales > Ruminococcaceae > WRAV01. Next base: position 2,977 of record JAITVU010000090.1, read on the forward strand.
CAGTGTGCGCTACATAGAAAAGGTCGCGGCGTCCTGGATGGAGCGGGATATCAATACGCATGAACGCGCGGAGACTGAAATCCTGCGCCTGACGAGCCAAAAACAGGATGAGGGTAAAATGAAACGCCTGTTCGGCATATCGGATCGCGCCCTCGTCTCATCGGAGCGCAAATACATCGAGACATGGGTGCGCGAGTGGAATATGGCGCTGCCGCTCATTCAAATTGCCTTTGAGCGCACGGTGGAACTCAAGGGCAAACTCAGCTTTGCTTATATAAACGGTATATTGTCCAATTGGTACAAGAAGGACATTAAAACGCCGGCCCAGGCGTTGAAAGAGATTACATCCGGCGGCCAAAACACGCCTGAAAAAGCTGGCGCTACAGACGCCTCTTACGATATGTATGAACTTGAGAATATGATTGCGGGCGGCGATTTGCCAAAAGGGAAAAAGCGTATAAAAAACAGTTTATAAATACGGTACGGTATTGTTTGGCCGCGCTCTGTCCGGGTTACTGATTATAATAATATGGACAGACGGTATATTTAAGCGCCGGAAACGTGCGTGTATATTAGAAAATAAGACCGCATATATTGAATGGAGGCAGTGGATGGGCTACCCGAAACAGGTGCACGAAAAGGCTTGGCAACAGATGATTGCAAGAAAAAATACCGCGCGGGAAACGGCAGTGGTGCATCGCGCGGAAGTGATGGCCAAAATTCCGGCGGTCGTGGAAATTGAGCGCAGGATGGCCGGGACAGCCGCGATGATCACGAAATCCGTGGTAGCCGCGCCCCAGAAAGCGGCTGTTCTGATTGAAGAATTGGCGGGTGAAAACGCTTATTTGCAGAAGCAGCGTGAAAAATTGCTGGTGGACGCCGGTTTTCCGCCCGATTATCTGGCGGAAAAACCTTTTTGCGCCCGCTGTGGCGACAGCGGATATATAGGCACGCAGATGTGTGATTGTCTGGCGTCGCTTTTGCGCGCCCAGGCGCACGCGCATCTGAGCATGTCGGCCCAGGCCGGCGACAGGTCCTTTGCCGGCTTCGATCTCAGTTTGTATCCCCGGGAGGCTGAAGCGGGCACCGGCGTGTCGCCGCAGGCGCGGATGCGCGAAATATACGACTTCTGCGTCGAGTATGCCGACGGTTTTACCCAGGACTCGGACAGTTTGTTGTTTTTGGGCCAGACGGGTCTCGGGAAAACACATCTCTCGCTGGCCATTGCCCAATGCGTGACAGAAAAGGGCTTTGGGGTGTTATACACGCCCGCCCAGCGTCTGATGGACCGGCTGGAATCGGAGAAATTCGGCAAGGCGCCGGAAGACAGGGAAAATTACGTCGACAATATGAACATAGTTCTGACATGCGACCTGCTGATTCTGGATGATCTAGGCACGGAGTTCGCGACGTCGTTCACAGCGTCGACGCTTTACAATATTGTCAACACGCGCATTGTCGAGAAGCGCCCCACCATTATGAGCACCAACCTTGATCCGCAGGGCATTGAGAAGCGCTATTCCCAGCGCATGGTGTCGCGCCTGCTGTGTGAGTACAGAGTGCTGAAGTTCTTTGGCAAAGATATACGCTTTATCAAAAAAATGCAGGGCCTTTAAAATCTGCGTCTCCCTTTATGAACACAGGTTCTTAGCTCGAAGGCGGGTTTTTGGGAACCTTTTGGGGCCGTTTGGTGCGTATGCATCCTTTGTTTTCTATGGACAAAGGGCGAAAAATATATTATAATGAAGAAAATCATAATTTTGGAGGGCTTTTAATGGTGCAACGCAATATTGTTACCTACATCATTCTCAGCATCGTAACCTGCGGCATTTTCGGCATTTACTGGTATTACTGCATTGCCAACGATCTTTACAACGCGCGCAATCAAACCATACCCACCACGCCTATTGTCACGATCATTGTAAACATTGTGACCTGTGGGATCTACGGTATATACGTTTATTTTAAATGGGGCCAGGTTATGCCCGAAATTTGCGCCGAAAAAGGCGTAACGGTCGAGGACCGCTCCATTGTTTATCTTCTTATATCCC